>DAOSCC010000011.1:0-20632 GCA_035361135.1 Clostridiales bacterium
GAGTCAAAACATGCAGGTAACCGCGAATCAATGACTGGAAGAACACAGGACAGCGAAAAAACTTCTTCCCATTTTCATATAAATATAGTATAATACTTTTGATTTTTCGAAGAATGGCAGGTATTGCAGGTAAGGCTGATCAAATCAAGATAGCACGGAAGGATGGTAGGTATGCTTAAGTATGTCTTTTTAGTTCTTTTCATCGCTGTCATGATTCTCGTAGGGATCATCAGCAGGAGAAAAATCCGGAACGTACAGGATTTCTTTCTTGGCGGCAGGAAGATGGGACCATGGCTTTCGGCGTTCGCTTATGGGACCACATATTTTTCAGCCGTCATTTTCATTGGTTATGCAGGCAAGATTGGGTGGAATTTTGGCATATCCGCTACATTCATAGGCATCGGCAATGCATTGCTGGGCAGCCTGCTTGCATGGCTGATTCTGGCAAGGCGTACAAGAAAGATGACACATGAACTCGGAGTGTCGACGATGCCTGAATTTTTTGAAAAGCGTTATGACAGCAAAGCCATGAAGATAGTTACGGCGCTGATCATATTCATTTTCCTGGTGCCGTATTCGGCGTCTGTATACCAGGGGCTTGCATATCTGTTCGAGACCACGTTCGGCATTCCATTCATATACTGCATGGCGGCCATGGCGCTGCTTACCGGCGTATACCTGCTGCTGGGCGGCTATGTCGCAACAGCGCTGAATGATTTCATACAGGGCATAATAATGCTCGCCGGTGTGGCATTCATGGTGTTTTACATCCTATCAAGCCCGGAAGTCGGAGGCCTGTCCGGTGGATTACAGAAACTTTCGCAGATCCCAGGTGACGGACCCGGATTGGTAAGCGTATTCAGCGCACAGCCTTTGAACCTGCTGGGCCTGATCGTGCTGACCAGCCTTGGCACATGGGGACTTCCCCAGATGGTGCACAAGTTCTATGCAATAAAGGATGACCAGGCTGTTAAGCGAGGAACTGTCATATCCACCGTATTCGCATTTATCATCGCTGGCTGTGCGTATTTTGTGGGAGCTTTCGGCCGTCTTTTCCTCAACAATACCATGCCTGTAGGAGCAAACGGAAGGCCAAATGCGGACATGGTAATGCCTATGGTGCTTGAAAAGGCAATGCCGGATGCGCTGATCGGTATCATAGTCATACTGGTGCTTTCTGCATCGATGTCAACTCTTTCATCACTGGTGCTTGTATCGAGTTCCGCAATTTCGCTGGACCTGGTGAAGGGGACGCTGTTCCCGGACATGAAGAAGGAGAATGTGATGCTCCTGATGAGAGCGTTGTGCGGATTGTTTGTGATATGCTCGTTCATGGTAGCTGTGACACCTAATTCCATCCTTGCGCTGATGTCCTTTTCATGGGGCACTGTGGCCGGCGCTTTCCTTGCTCCGTTCCTGTACGGACTGTATTGGAAAAGGACGACCAAAGCAGGAGCATGGGCAGGCTTCATCAGCGGTTTTGCAGTGTCGCTGGCAGGAGCGATAATATACAGGATGGATGCGGCGGTTGCCCCCAACATCGGCGCGGTGGCTATGCTCGTATCACTTGCAGTCGTTCCTGTAGTCAGCCTGATGACTGCAAAAATGCCTCAGAAACAGTTGGACAGGGTGTTTGGCAAAACTGAGGCAGGAAAGCTTGAGGTGGAGATGTAAAAGACTGTTGCTGGGCTGTTGGCGGCGCCGGCGCATGTCTATGGTACTTTCCGGCGCCTGATACAGGTATCCGGAAGTTATGGATGCACAACTTTCCTGTCATGGCATGATCATGATAACGGGACATCCCATTGGTGGGCTTGTCCCTTTTTGCTAAGGGTTTACAAAAAACACACAAATGATTAAAATAAAACAAGACGAAAAAAGGTCTGGCTTTTGCGGAAGCCATTAAACAGAGAAAATAAAAAGACAGAAAAGAAATGGATGAGGAGATTATATGAAAGAATTGCTTTTGGGAAATGAAGCAGTCGCAAGGGGGGCATACGAGGCAGGCGTGAGGGTCGCCACTGCGTATCCTGGAACTCCAAGCACGGAGATAACCGAAAACATTGCCAAGTATGATGAAATCTACAGCGAATGGTCACCCAACGAGAAAGTGGCGCTGGAAGTCGCTATAGGCGCATCGGTGGCGGGGGCAAGGTCTATATGCTCGATGAAGCACGTTGGCCTCAATGTAGCGGCAGATCCGCTCTTTACCGCATCCTATACTGGAGTGAACGGAGGGCTTGTCATAATGGTCGCAGACGACCCTGGCATGCACAGTTCCCAGAACGAACAGGATTCAAGGTTTTATGCCCGTGCGTCGCTGGTGCCGATGCTGGAGCCGTCTGACAGCCAGGAATGCAAAGATTACGTAAAGACAGCCTTTGAAATAAGTGAAAAGTTCGACTGCCCTGTTATCGTGAGGCTAACCACACGGGTCGCCCATTCACGCAGTCTTGTTGAACTGGAAGGAAGAAACGATATCGAGCTCAAGCCGTATACAAAGGATCCGTCGAAGTATGTGATGATGCCTGCCATGGCGAGAGGACGGCATCTTGCAGTTGAAAAAAGGATGGCGGAGCTGAGAAGTTATGCTGAAACGACGCCGTTAAACAGGATCGAATGGGGAAGCAGGGAGATAGGCGTCATAACATCGGGTATTTCATACCAGTACGCCCGTGAAGCTCTCGGCGACGTTTCATACCTGAAGCTTGGAATGGTATATCCGCTGCCGGAAGGTCTGATCAGGGAGTTCGTTTCCAAAGTGGATAAATTGTACGTTATAGAGGAGTTGGAACCGTTTCTTGAAAACCAGGTCAAAAAGATGGGGATCAAAGTGACCGGCAAAGAATTGCTGCCTGTCACAGGAGAATATTCGGCCACTTTACTCAGGGAAAAGCTGCGCGGCATCAAGTTTGAAAAGGTATATGACATTGATTTGCAGTCGCCTGCAAGGCCTCCTGTCATGTGCCCCGGATGCCCTCACAGAGGCACTTTCCACGTACTGAAGAAACTTAAGCTGACAGTAACGGGAGACATAGGGTGTTACACACTGGCCGCGCTTCCGCCGGCACAATCCATGGATACATGCGTATGTATGGGAGCCAGCATCGGAATGGCTCACGGCATGGAGAAGGCACGCGGCAGGGAGTTCGGCAAAAAGACTGTGGCAGTGCTCGGCGATTCCACGTTCATCCACTCCGGTATAACCGGGTTGATAGACATTGTTTACAATAAGGGCTGTTCCACGGTGATAATACTGGACAATTCCATCACGGGCATGACAGGGCATCAGCACAATCCCACCACAGGCTTCACCATCAAGGGAGAACCTACGAAACAGGTCGACCTTGAAATGCTGGCAAAAGCAGTTGGGATCGAAAGGGTAAGGATAGCTGACCCGTTCGACATTAAGAATTTCGAAAAAGTCGTGAAGGAAGAGGTCGAAGCAGACGAGCCGTCTGTGATAATTGCCCAGAGGCCGTGCGCACTGCTGAAGCAGGTGCGTTACGAAGGCCCGCAGAGGATAAACGAAAACTGCCGGAAATGCAGAAGCTGCATGAGGATAGGATGTCCGGCAATAGTCGACAAGGGAGACGCGATAGAGATCAACAGCGCGCTGTGTGTCGGCTGCAAGCTCTGCAGCAATATATGCGCTTTCAATGCAATAGAAAAGGCCGGTGATAATAATGGATGACCTGAATATCATGATAGTGGGAGTCGGAGGTCAGGGAACGCTGCTTGCAAGCAGATTGCTGGGCAAAGTGGCCCAGAAGCAGGGATATGATGTAAAAGTTTCTGAGATCCACGGTATGTCGCAGAGAGGCGGCAGTGTCGTCACATATGTCAAAATGGGCAGAAAGGTTTATTCACCAATTATAGAAAAAGGCGAGGCGGACTTCCTGCTGGCTTTTGAAAAACTTGAAGCACTGCGCTGGATAGATTACCTTAAAAAGGACGGAACGGTGGTGCTGAATGATCAGGAAATAGACCCCATGCCTGTCATCACCGGAAGCACCATGTATCCGGAAGGGATAATCGAAAAGCTTGCAGAGGCGGGCGCACATGTGCGTTCCATCGATGCACTTGGAATAGCAAGGGAATGCGGCAACATAAAAGCTGTAAATATGGTTCTGATAGGCCTTCTGGCAGGGACTTCCTCCATCTCGAAAGATATCTGGCTGGAATCCCTTAAGGAGGCAGTGCCGCAGAAATTCCTCGATGTCAACGTCAGGGCGTTCAACGCGGGATATATGGTACGGTGACACTCCTCAGCAGGAAGGTATTCCTTTCCTGATGAGGGATGCCATACGCAGAAATGCAGTGTCAGTTGTGAGAAATAAATGAGAACGGTATTTTACGTAATTTTATCGTGTATGGTGTAATCAGCTTTTTTCTGTAATTCAGCCTGTTGCTTTTGCGTGGGGCGGGCAGGTGCCCGTAAACCCTGAAAGCTATTCTCGCGGGAGGATAAAGGGCATAAAAAATATCAGAGGAGGGTTCTTCTATGTTGTACTGGAACCAGTCGCGTGAATGCATGCCCAGAGAGGAGATGCAAAAGCTTCAGAATGAGCGGCTGATCAAAACTGTCAAAAGAGTGTATCACAATGTTCCCTTTTACAGGGCGAGGATGCAGGAGAAAGGTATAGAACCCGGGGACATAAAGGGTATCGAAGACCTCCCGAAGCTTCCGTTTACTTACAAGCAGGATCTCAGGGACAATTATCCTTTTGGTACATTTGCAGCGCCATTGTCTGAGATCGTTAGGATCCATGCCTCGTCAGGAACGACCGGTAAAAAGACGGTAGTCGGATATACCAGGAGCGATATCGAGAGATGGTCCGAGGTTATGGCAAGGACTCTTGTCAGTGCCGGGGCGACAAAAGAATCGGTAATACAGGTAGCATATGGCTATGGTCTTTTCACCGGCGGACTTGGTGCCCATTATGGCGCCGAGAAAATCGGAGCGTCCGTGATCCCGATCTCGGGAGGGAATACCAGGCTCCAGGTCGAGATAATGAAGGACTTCGGCACCACGATACTTGCATGTACGCCTTCCTACGCGCTGTACATGGCGGAAGAGATTGAAGAAGCAGGCATAAAGCTCAGCGAACTGAAGCTGAAAGCCGGCGTATTCGGAGCAGAGCCATGGTCGGAGGCGATGAGGAATGAAATAGAAAGAAGGCTGGGAATACTTGCAATAGATATTTACGGGCTCAGCGAAGTCATTGGTCCGGGCGTGGCATCCGAGTGTCCCTGCAAGTGCGGCCTGCATGTGCAGGAAGACCATTTCATACCCGAAATTATCGATCCCGAAACCGAGGAAGTACTGCCCCCGGGATCCACGGGCGAGTTGGTGTTCACCACTATCACGAAGGAAGGCCTGCCGTTGATACGTTACAGGACCAGGGACATATCTTCGCTTGATTATTCGGCTTGTGCATGCGGAAGGACTACTGTCAGGATGAGTAAGGTATCGGGACGTACTGACGACATGCTGATAATACGAGGAGTGAACGTATTCCCCAGCCAAATAGAAAGCGTACTGCTCGATATGGGAGAAACCGCGCCCCACTACCAGATCATCGTGGACAGGGTTTCTAATCTCGATGTCATGGAAGTATGGGTCGAAATGACGCCGACTATGTTCTCGGATGAGGTAAAGAGGATCGAGGATCTTGAGAAGAATATCAGAAAGAGGATAGAAGATACACTTGGGATAAGCGTGAAAGTCAAGCTTGTCGAACCAAAATCCATAGAGCGCAGCCAGGGCAAAGCCAAAAGAGTGATCGACAAACGCAGGATATGACAAAGCATAATAAATATGCGGCGTTATTGCTGCTGCAGTATATCCCTGATCGTATCCAATTTTGAACGGGAGGTAGGATCCATGTTTGTAAAGCAAATATCAATCTTTCTGGAAAACAAATCCGGACGGCTTGCGGAAGTAACCTCGATACTTGGCGACAATGGAATAGACATCAGTGCTTTGTCATTGGCGGACACAACGAATTTCGGCATACTCAGGCTCATTGTGAACGATCCTGATAAAGCCGAGGAAGTATTGCGGAAAGACGGATTCACAACGAGCGTGACCTCGGTAACGGCAATAGGCGTCAAGGATGAGCCCGGCGGCCTTGCTGTGGCGCTGAGGATCCTTAAGGATGCAGGGATCGAAATAGAGTACATGTACGCTTTCGTCAGCAAAAAAGAGGATGAAGCCCTCGTGATCCTGAAGACGGGAGATATCGGGAAAACGGCCGAGGTTTTGAGTTCAAACGGGATCAACGTACTTTCGGCAGAAGAAGTATATAATCTTTGATCGATCATCCTGGTTTACAGCTGTAATAGATATCTGTATAAAAAACGAAAGCCGTTCATTGCTGAACGGCTTTTGGATTTGATGCGATATTTTCGGTTTGACACTATAGCTTCATATCCTGCCAAGGATATATTTAAACGCGAAATACTTCATTTTACCCATGGAGACCTTTATCTCACTGAGAAAACCGGCGTTGAACTCGGTAAACAGCCGCTTTTCCTTATCCGTGGCATCATGTGTGCTGTATCTTATCTTTACGAAGATGTCGGTTATCGCTTTGAACCGGACAGGACTGAAGAACAGAAGCTTATCGATCCTTGCAGAATACTGGTACGGCGTCTCCGCCGGTTCGATGGCGAAACCGGCAAGTTTCAGCAGCCCGATGTAATAGTCATAATGTTTGAGTATGGATGTCCTTGGCGGCAAAGCTGCCAACCTGAACAACCTGACCTTGCTTCGGACTGCATTGACGATAACTAAAAGCAGGAACAGGCATCCGATAACGCAGAGGGTCCACAGTACGATCATATCGGGCTCAGGATCCGCATTGTCCCTGTAAGTGCCGGGATTCGTGAAACCGCTTCCGCCCTGGGTGTAGTATCTTTTCATCATTTCCATATAATCTTCATAAGCAGGATTATAATATTGGCTTAAGTTAACATTTTCATGCAGATCGACCGTATAGTAGGCGGACCTGAACGGAGGCGTCGGTTCAAAGGGAAGCCAGCCGTAGCCTTCGAAATAGATCTCGGTCCACGCATGGGCCTGCAGGTTTGTGACCACATAAGCGTCATGCCTGTCTTTCACCGGATCTGGAGGAAGCATGTAGCCTTCGACATACCTTGCGGGAAGGCCTACACATCTGGCAAGGATGGTCATTGCAGATGCGAAGTATGAACAATAGCCTTCCTGCAGATCGAACAGGAAATAATCTACAAAGTCCCTGTCCCTTGGAGTCGAACGCACATCCAGGTTATATGCATAATTCTCGGCAACGAACTTCTCGATGGCCTTGGCTTTGTCATAGTCACTGTCAGCCGCTATGACCAGCGATGCTGCCAGGTCCTTTACCCTCTGGGGAAGTTCATCCGGAAGCTGAAGGTATTTCTCATATACAGCATCGCTGTTTTCCTTGAACCTGCGGACACTGTTATATCTCTGGCGGAACTCATCAAGGGATCTTATGACTACTCCCGCAAAAGTATTGGAATCGATAAGTCCATTTATCTCTGAAGAAATATCATCCGACAGTTCGGTGATTGTGCCGTCTGGGTAGACGATCACCGGCTTTCCTGATACCGATAAGGATGATATAACCAGGGATTTGTGTTTATCAAGGTACTCTGCATATAAGCCTCTTTTACTTTTCCTCAATATTTCATGGAACTGTTCCGATCCAGTCGTCGGGACATATGCCATCAAACCGTACTGGAAATTTTTCGACAACCTTTTTTCAGCAGAAAGATCGCCGGTATCGCTGATAAAAGAATTAATGTCAGAAGAATATGGCTCAAAGGAACTGACCTTCGGCGGGATGAAGAGCGACTTTGTCTTCAGGTTGAGGAATGTGACCGTTATGGGATTCAAAGACAGAAGACCGTCAGGAAGTTCATCGCTGCCGGCCAGTATTTTCAGGCCTTCCAGCATTTCCTCGGTATCGTTGTAAAGACTGAAGGGTTCACCTTCAACAGGGGTAAGCTCCTCAACACTGTTGACCCATCTGTTGCCCGTATATACATCCTTGGTGGCGCCCCTGAGGTAGATCCGCCTGCTCGTTGTGACATACAATACATTCGTCTTGTCGAGCCTGACCCTGCCGCCCAGGAAATCATCGCTGTCACCAAAGCCGGAAGATGCGGAAAGGGAGAAATAGTCGAAGGTTTCATAGTCGAATTTGTTCCTGAGGTAGTTATAAGCACTGTTGATCTTCTGGTCAAGCCATTTCCACTGGATCGGATAATTGCTCGCCTGTATCGAGGACGCAAGCAGGATCAGCACGACGCTGACAGGCAAACTCCAGAGCAGCAGGGCAGGAGGTTTTACGTAATCATTTTCTGCTTTTGAGCTTTTTACCAGGTAAACGTGTTTGAGATACGACATCAGTACCGCAGCAAGATAAACGTAAAACGGAACCAGCGTAACATACACGCGGTATGATGCCTGTACTGCAAATATGCCGGCGCCTGCTGCCAATATCACAAAGAAACTGAATCTCCTGATGACGAAAACATACGAAAGCACGCATACAAGAAAGCATAAGCCGATAACGCTGATAAGCTGGTACGTCGGATCAGGCACGTCCGGATACAATATGAAATCATAAAGCCAGTAAAAATAATCGTCGAAAAACCTTATCACCCTGTGGGGCTTTACAAACCAGATCGCATATACTGCCGCGGAGAAGAAAACAATACCAAGCAATACAGCAGTTATCACAGAGGTAGTCCTGTTATAGAAAGCAACAATGAGCACAGCTGTGATCGCGATGATTATCAGCAGCGTCGGCACAGGAGGGTAAGTGAAGCCTGTGGCTGATGTGAGGGCATATGTGATGCTGAACGATACAAGCACTGATAATAATACATCCGGTAATTTCCCGGCAATACTTTTCAACACGATATCATTCCTCCCGCTCCTAGCTTTCAAGGATCGCTTTTATATCGTCGTCTATACCGATCCTGTAACATTCGATACCGATCTCGGGAAGCGACGTAAGTATGTTCTCTATTTCCGGATCCCTGACACCCGTTATTTTCTCAGGTGAGATATATACGAGGCTTACATTGTAGCCGGAGCTTGCAGTTTTGTACAGCTGGTTGTAAAGGTCATAACCAAGGTTTGCCGTAAACACGATAATATTTGAATTCATCCGGACGCTCTCCGTGTATATGCTGAGAAGATCCTCCACTGCGACGTCATCGGTGAATTTGACCTTTGCCAGTGTTTCATATATCTCATTGAACATGAGGTGGTTTTTTGCCTGGATGCTGTATAGCGTTTCGCTGAAATAAACAAGCTCAACAGGTATCCATTTGTTCAGGCAATAATAAAGAACCGCGACGACAGCCTCGATCAGTTTGTCTTCCAGCATGATGTTTTTAGCCGGGGGAAAATAGTTCCTTCGCAGGTCCAGCAGCATCAGGGTGTTGGTTTCAGATGTACTCTGGAACTTCTTCACCATAAGTTCCCGGGTCCGTGCCGTCAGTTTCCAGTGTATCCTTTTCAGCGAATCACCATATTGATACTTCCTGACGTCACTTACGGTAGTCATGTCTTCATCCCTTGAATTGAGCATCGTGTGCGTTTCCGACATGTAGTCCGTTTTGAGGCGGAACTTCTCCAGGCAGATGATCCTCGGATATACGGTGACATACTTGGGTTCGCCGACATTGTACCTGAATTTTATGAGCCCAAAAAAATCTTCTATCTCGACGGAATCGACCCCGATCTCATAATTACCCCTGTAATTGCACTGGAGTTCAAACGCATAGTTTCTGCCTGAAAACGGGGGCAGCGAGAAATTCCTGATCTGGTACTGGTTCTCGAAAATCGTGTTGGATCCGTAGAACGATACCTTAAGGTACGGATACAGGAAGAAATCTTCATTGTTTATGCTGAACAGGAAGTTCACTTTGTCGCCCTTGGTCACGAACCGTTTATCAAGGTCCTGCCCGAACTTGAACCTGAGGTATATGACGAGTGTATATAAAATGGAAAATACAGGCAGGAGCAGCATGGTGTAAAGGCACATGTAAGGTATCTTGCCGCCGTTGAAATAGGTAAATACCAGGGCGGAAGCAAACAGGCATATGAAAAGGATCCTGGTGTGCTTCATGCTAGCTCACCACCGGCACATTTATTCTGGAAACGATATTATTCAATATTTCATCCGGGTTTATCTTCTTAAGCCTTGCTTCCTGCTTGAGCATGAGCCTGTGTGATAATACCGGGGACACCATTTTCCTGATGTCATCGGGAATCACGAAATCACGGCCGTTGTAGAATGCCCATGCCTGTGACGCCCTGAACAGGGCAAGCGAACCCCTGGGGCTCGATCCCAGCGTGACATCCGGGTGCTTCCTGGTCTGGCTCACTATTTCCACTATATAATTGCTGAGGCTCTTGTCAACATGTATGTTTTTCACTTCCTCCTGAAGGGATATTATGTCGTTGCTTTCGGCAACAGGCATCAGTTTGTCAAGAGGATTCGAGTGCTGGAATCTTGAAAGGATGTAGCTTTCCTCCGAGTTGGTCGGGTATCCTATGGATATCTTCATGAAAAAGCGGTCTATCTGTGCTTCAGGCAACGGATATGTGCCGATGTACTCAACAGGGTTCTGCGTTGCAAGTACCATGAACGGTTTCGGCACTTTGTATGTAACTCCGTCGACCGTTACCTGCCTTTCTTCCATGACCTCGAGAAGACTGGCCTGTGTCTTGGGCGACGTCCTGTTGATCTCATCGGCGAGGATGATCTGGCTCATTATTGCGCCGGGCCTGTATTCGAAATCGCCGGTCTTCTGGTTGTAGACTGAAAAGCCAGTTATATCGGAGGGAAGTATGTCAGGTGTGAACTGTATCCTCCGGAATGATGCGTTGATGGACCTGGCAAGGGCTGAAACCAGGCTCGTCTTGCCGACACCAGGTACGTCTTCGATCAGGACGTGGCCGTTGCAGATCAGCGAGATCACTGCAAGTTCCACGGCGGAACGCTTGCCAACGATAACATTCTCCACATTTTCGATAATGTTCCTGAGAACTCTGACAGAATCGTTCATAACACCCATCCTTCTGTTTATGTAATTTTAATTTTATGATAGTATAGCGGTTATTTTTGATGAAGTAGTTTTTTTCAGGAGAATTGTAGTGTTTTTTTTCAACTGGCGGACAGAGGCAATCTCATGTTTACATTAAAAAAACTGGATTATATAATAGAAACGAATGCCGGAAACTGTGATGACACGGCCCGACAGATACAGATCAACAGGAGATGGAGAACATATGAAGGCAGAGGTCCTTGCAGTCGGAACAGAACTGCTCATGGGGCAGATAGCAAATACGAACGCACAGTATATATCTTCGAGGCTCCCCGATGTTGGTATCGGGGTATATTTTCACGACGTAGTCGGGGACAACCCGGAAAGGCTTAAGCAAAGCTTTTTGCTGGCCATGTCACGTTCCGATGTCATCATACTGACCGGCGGTCTTGGACCTACGCAGGATGACATCACCAAGGAGATCGTATCGGAAGTCCTCGGACGCAGGCTCCTGCTTGACCGGGAAAGCCTTGACAGGATCGAGGAATTCTTCAGAAGACGAAACAGAATGATGACACAGAACAACATCAAGCAGGCTTATTTCCCCGAAGGATGCACTATCATCAGGAACGACAACGGTACGGCTCCCGGCTGCATAATAGAGGAAAATGGCAAAACAATAGTGATATTGCCTGGCCCGCCTTCAGAAATGAAGCCCATGTTCGAGGAAACGGTGATGCCGTACCTGGCTGCCAAATCCGAATATCGGCTCGAATCAGTATACCTCAGGGTTTTCGGGATCGGGGAATCGTCTGTCGAAGATGCGCTCCTTGATCTTATAGACGGCCAGACAAATCCGACGATTGCAACATACGCCAAGGATGGAGAAGTTACATTGCGCATAACGGCAAGGCACCCGAAGAACGGCAGCGGCACGGATCTCATCAGGCCGGTGGCAGACGAGATAAAGCGAAGGTTTGGCGATGCCGTTTACAGCGATGACGACCGCAGCCTCGAAGAAGTGGTTGCCGGACTGCTGATGGAAAAGAAGAAGACGATCTCTCTGGCCGAATCCTGCACAGGAGGCCTTTTGGCTGCAAGACTCACCGATATCCCGGGTATTTCCTCGGTTTTTGACCGGGCTGCTGTGACATACAGCAACAGGGCCAAGATGGAGGAACTTGGCGTAAGGAAGGAAACACTTGAAAGATACGGCGCTGTCAGCGAACAGACTGCAAAAGAGATGGCACTAGGCATACGGAAAGTATCAGGAACTGATCTGGGCGTATCAGTTACCGGTATAGCCGGGCCAGGCGGAGGAACAGCCGATAAGCCCGTAGGACTCGTATACACTGCATTGGCCCATAAAGACGGAGTGATCGTGAAAAGGCTCGATCTCTGGGGAGACAGGGCAAAGATCCGGAATATGACTTGCCTGCATGTATTTGACATGATAAGAAGATGCCTTATCAGTATGGAAGGCTGAAAATTTGGCGCTCTGGAGGACCTGAATTGGCAAACGACAGTGAAAACAGCATATCAACGGCAGCTATAGTGGTCATGGGTTCGATCATCCTGGGAAGGTTCACGGGATTCCTCCGTGAAACAGTGCTCTCATGGAAGGTTGGGCTCAGTTGGGTACAGGACGCATATGTCGCTGCTTTTACAGTGCCTGACATCGTATATATGCTGCTCGTCGGAGGTACTATATCAGCGGCGCTGGTCCCGTTTTTGTCAGGAAAAGTCGAAAAGGGTGAGGAAAAGGACGGATGGCTGGCCGCAAGTTCATTTATTAATGTAATTACACTGATCATGGCGGGAATCTGCGTATTCGGGATCATTTTCGCAGACAGGATAATACCTGCTGTCGCTCCTGGTTTCACCGACAGCAGTCCCCAAACCAGGGAACTTGCCGTGAAGCTTTCAAGGATACTGTTCCCGTCAGTTGTTTTTATTATGCTGGCGGGGATCTGCAACGGCGTGCTCAACTCATACAGGAAGTTCACAGCAGCGGCATTCGGACCTTCCTTATACAACATTGGATGTACCGTAAGCATATACCTGTTTGCAGATACGGACCCCGAAAGCATGACAAAAGCCGCATTATTCGTAACGCTTAGCGCGCTCGGATATTTTCTGCTGCAACTGCTGTTTTCAATAAGGAAGTTCAAATTTTACAGGCCGGTGATAAGCATAGCCGACGAAGGCTTCAGGAAACTTTTCGGCCAGGCCGTTCCGTCATTGTTAAATTCTGCGACAGCGCAACTGAATACGGTCATATCGACCGCATTTGTCAGCCTGAGCGCCGCAGAGGGCAGCCTTGCTGCATTCAGGAACGCCAATACATTATGGCAGATGCCCCATGGCATATTCGCGGTAGGGATCGGGACAGCCGTGCTCCCGTCGTTGTCAGGAAGGTATGCAACGGGCGGATACAAGGAGTACAAAACTCTGCTGATGAAAACGCTGACGTCTGTCCTGTTTTTTGCGATACCGTCGTCAGTGGGCTTCCTGGTACTCAGGGAGCAGCTTGTCAGGGCTGTGTACAAATGGGGCGGCAGGTTCACGGAGGAGAATGTGCCTATCGTGGCAGAGATACTGGCATTCTTCTGTATTGCGATGATCACGCACTCCACGGTGACGATATTGAACAGGGCTTTCTATGCGGCGCAGGATACCAGGACGCCGCTGGCGGCAGGCATGATTTCCGTAGTGCTCAACCTGGCGCTCGGATATGTTTTTTATGAGTATACCGATCTCGGAGCAGCAGGGATGGCGTTTTCGTATTCGCTGATCAGTTTCGTGAATTCCCTGTTGCTGCTCCTGCTGATGGGGAAGAGGCTGAAAGGCATAAATGCCGGCGAACTGGCGGGTTTCCTTATCAAATCCGTATTGTCCGCAGCAATCATGGGCGCCGTTTTGTGGGGCATCCAGGAAATAATGCCGTATCCGGAAAGAAAAGCATTACAGCTGCTGTATCTTGCGATGGAGATCATCGCGGGATGCGTCGTATATTTGATAATGATGCTGATTCTCCGGTCGCAGGATGCTATTTATTTGGTGAATAACATCAGGCAGAGATTGAAATTGTAAAAATATGTTATATTGTTATTGACTATTCCCGAGAAATAATATATAATCTACATCAGAACAAGTGTTCGTTCATTCGGATTAAGGAGGTCTGCTCAAATGTTGGAAAGAAAGAAGGCATTGGAGATGGCACTGAGCCAGATAGAGAAGCAGTTCGGCAAGGGTGCTGTCATGAGGCTGGGGGAAGAAGCCCATCTGAACATCGAAACGATACCCACAGGCGCGATAGGTCTTGATATAGCCCTTGGCGTAGGGGGCGTACCGAGAGGGAGGATCGTTGAGATATTCGGACCTGAGTCTTCAGGAAAGACGACCGTTGCCCTGCATATAGTCGCCGAAGCTCAGAAGATGGGCGGAGACGCTGCTTTCATCGATGCAGAGCATGCATTGGATCCCGCATATGCAAAAAACCTGGGTGTCGATATCGACAACCTTATCGTATCCCAGCCGGATACAGGAGAGCAGGCGCTCGAAATAGCCGAAGCACTTGTAAGGAGCGGAGCCATTGACGTTATCATTATAGACTCGGTCGCAGCTTTGGTGCCGAAAGCGGAGATAGACGGCGAGATGGGAGACGCACATGTCGGGCTGCAGGCAAGGCTCATGTCCCAGGCCCTCAGGAAACTTGCAGGCGTCGTCAGCAAATCGAAGACCACGGCTATATTCATAAACCAGCTCAGGGAAAAGGTCGGCATCATGTTCGGCAATCCCGAAACGACTCCAGGAGGAAGGGCATTGAAATTCTATGCATCTGTAAGGATGGACGTCAGGAGGATCGATTCCATCAAGCAGGGGACTGACGTGATCGGGAGCAGGACAAGGGTCAAGATCGTCAAAAACAAGGTCGCTCCGCCCTTCAGGGAAGCAGAGTTCGATATAATGTACGGTACAGGTATTTCGAAAGAGGGCAGCATCCTCGATGTAGGCGTCAGCATGGACATCATAAACAAGAGCGGAGCGTGGTTCTCTTACAATGGCCAGAGGATAGGCCAGGGGAGGGAAAACGCAAAGCAGTTCCTCAAGGAAAATCCCGAAGTGGCGAAAGAGATAGAAATGAAGATAAGGGAAAACTGCCAGCAGGCATTTGCAAGGAACACCACCGGTATTCATGCCGAAGATAATGACGGTGCCGAAGATATGGATTTTGACATCGAATGAACAATGTCCAGAGACGATGCGGGAGGTGGCTGTTATTGGAGATAACATCGGTAGAAAGGAACAGGAAATATAAGGATAAACTCTCGGTTTTCATCGATGGAAAGTTTTCTTTCAATATTTCCGAAGATGACTATCTCTCGCTGAATCTCTATGAAAAATCCGAGATCGATGAGAAGACAATAGATTACATCAAAAATACGATAAATTTCCAGGAAGCAAAATCGAGAGCGGTCAGGTACCTTTCCCTCAGGATAAGGACCGAGAAGGAAGTCAGGGACAAGCTGAGGAACGAGGGCTATGACCGCGATTGCATATCACGTGTCATAGATGAACTCAAAGCCATCGGGTACATAAACAATCAGCTGTATGCGCAGAAATACGTATATGACAGAAGCAAGCTCAAACCGATGTCGAAAAAGATGCTGAAACTTGAGATGATGTCAAAGGGTATCCCTGAGGAGACGGCAGAAGAGGTGCTGGCAGACTGGAAGGCTGAAGATTCGGACGTAGCCAGGAGCCTGGTGAAAAGAAAGTTCGGCAAATATGATCTGCGGGATGAGAAAATAATGAAAAAAGCTTATATGTTCCTTGCCCACAGAGGGTTCAGCCGGGATACCATAAAAGAAGTACTGAGGGAGTTTGACACAGAGATAAGCGACGAATTGTGATCTTTCCCATATATCAGACCAGGCTTTCTCTACATAACTTCAGCCGAGATGCTGTGAAAAAACGGGGTGCCGAAGGCGCCTTTTACTTTTTTGCCGATTTGAAATGGCAAAATCGTGAATGGGTTTTTTGTATTGTGAAAAAGTTATATATGCTGTATATTATACTGAGCACGGCAACAGGGAGTGTTATGTTTGGGCAAAAAGATAGGAATGGTATCGCTGGGCTGTCCAAAGAACCTGGTAGACAGCGAACTGATGCTTGGAAAACTGAGATCCGAAGGATTTGAAATAGTCAACGACGCTGATGCCGCAGATGTGATCATCATAAATACCTGCGGCTTTATAGAGAGCGCAAAGCAGGAATCGATAAACACTATCCTTGAAATGGCGGCGCTGAAGGAACGCAATTGTGAACTGCTGGTCGTTGCAGGGTGTATGGCGGAAAGGTACCGCAGGGAGATACTCGACGAGATCCCCGAGGTGGATGTGATACTGGGAACAGGCAGCTATCATGAAATTGCAGATGCCATAAAGGAGGCATACAGCGGGAAGCGTGTATCGCGGCATCAGGAGCTTGCGGACGTATCTTACCTCGATGGAGAGCGTATAGTCACCACCGGTAAAGGATATGCCTATCTGAAAATTGCCGAAGGATGCGATAACCGTTGTACTTATTGCATTATTCCGGCTTTACGCGGACCGTACAGGAGCAGGAAGATGGAATCGATCATCGAGGAAGCAAGCCGCCTGGCTGATGCCGGCATAAAAGAACTGATCGTCACTGCCCAGGACACTACAAGATACGGCCTTGACCTGTACGGCAGAAAAATGCTTCCCGAACTTGTAAGGAATCTGAGCAGTATCGAAACGGTCGAATGGATCAGGCTGCTTTACTGTTATCCCGAAGAAATGGACACGGCATTGCTGAAAGAGATCGCTAACAATGACAAAGTGTGCAAATATATCGATATACCGATACAGCACGCCAGCCAGGCAGTACTCAGGAAAATGGGGCGCAGGGGTAGCATTTCCGATATATGCAGTCTGATCGATACGATAAGGGATGAGATTCCCGATGCAGTCATCAGAACAACAGTAATAACAGGTTTTCCTGGCGAAACTGAAGAAGATTTCGAAACCCTTGCTGAATTTATAAAAAAATACAGGTTTGACAGACTTGGAACATTTATGTATTCTAAAGAAGAAGGTACGGCAGCATACAACATGCCTGACCATGTGCCGTCAAGAGTGAAAGCATCGAGATACAACAGGCTGATGAAGATACAGAAACGCATATCGGCCGAACTGAACCGGCAAAGGCTGGGAAAGGTATATAAAGTACTTGTGGAAGGTGTCGCAGACGACGGGATATTCTATTACGGCAGAAGCTATGCTGAAGCACCGGAAATAGACGGACTGATATATTTTACCAGCGAAGAACCGCTGGAAATGAACCAGTTTGTAAATGTCAGGATACTTGATACCGGAGAATACGATTTAACAGGAGAGGCACAGCATGAATCTTCCTAATAAAATAACTCTTTCTCGAATACTTCTGGTACCCGTACTTATGATTTTCATCATTCCCATACCTGATGTGCTCATCAATGCCGAAATACTTAGTTTCATGAAGCCCCAGATGATCGCAGTCAATGAATTTCTGGAATCGTTCGGGCGTTACATTGCCGCAGGTATTTTCATAATAGCATCAAGTACGGACGCTGTAGACGGATACATTGCAAGAAAGAGGCAGATGGTAACAAGGTTCGGCAAATTCCTCGATCCGATCGCAGATAAACTTCTGGTGACTGCAGCACTTATCGCCCTGGTGCAGAGCGGGGATATAAACGGCTGGGTCGCGATGATCATCATCTCACGAGAGTTCATCGTAACAGGACTGAGGCTGGTTGCTGCCGGCGAGGGAATAGTCATTGCCGCAAGCAATCTGGGCAAACTGAAGACAGTACTGCAGGACGTGGCTATAGTCGCGTCGCTGCTCAACAATTTCCCGTTGAGCCTGTTCACGAATTTTCAGTTCGACGATTACGCCATGCTGCTTGCGGTCATAATTACGATCATTTCATTGTATGACTACCTTAAGAAGAATTCCGGCGTGATCGATACCAGCAAATAGACAAGGACGACAACAACGGGGAGAATAGCCTTCCGCAGATGCGGACCGGACATCTCCCCGTTTTTTTATTAAAGTTGTTGCATACTTCTGAAATATATTATATACTTTTAGTAATAGGACATAGTATCAGGTAATAATTATAGGACTAAGCATGCAAAGCAGGTGTTGACGAAATGAGCCGCTCATCCTCATCGAAAAGGGAAAGACAGCAGGTATTGATCGAAAAAATAAAAGAAGATCCGTTCCTTACGGATGAGGAACTGGCGGAACTGCTCAATGTCAGCGTGCCGACTATCAGGCTTGACAGGCTCGAAATGGGTATCCCGGAACTGAGAGAAAGGATAAAGAGCGTTGCTGAGAAGAATTACAGCAAAGTCAAGTCGCTCCAGGGCGGAGAGATCATAGGCGAACTGATCGACATCACGCTTGGGAAATATGGAGTGTCCATCCTGGAAACTGATGATTCGATGGCTTTCGAAAGGACGAAGATCATAAGGGGCCATTTCATCTACTCGCTGGCCGAATCTCTTGCCATAGCTGTCATCGACGCAGATGTCGCTCTTGTAGGCGTTGCGAATATCAAGTACAAGAATCCCGTATACTCCGGCACAAGGCTTATAGCGAAGGCCGAAGTGAAGCAGATCAGGGGAAGCAGGTATATTGTCTGGGTCAGGATCTACGACAGGCAGGTCGAGATGTTCAGAGGTAAATTCATACTCGTTTCCCTTGAAAAACCCCAGGAAAAATAGTATTTTATTAAATGTAGAAGAAACCGGGAAACTTACAGAAATATACGGGAGTGAATCAGTTTGAAGATATTGATAGATGCTATGGGCGGAGACTATGCACCGGATGCGGTCGTCAACGGAAGCATCGACGCGGTTAAAATGCGTGAAGGCTTCGAAATCGCGCTTATCGGCGACAGGGAGCAGATCGAAAGGATCCTCAGGGCAAGGAATTTCAAAAGCGACAGGATTGAAGTGATTCATGCGAAAGAAGTGATAACCAACGATGACATTCCGACACGGGCAATCAGAAGCAAAAAGAATTCGTCCATGGTCGTCGGTCTCAATATGCTCAAGGACAAGAAAGGAGACGCGTTTCTTTCCGCCGGGAGCACCGGGGCGCTCCTGACCGGAGCGCTGTTCATACTGGGGAGGATGAATGGCGTCGACAGGCCGGCACTTGGAGCCATAATCCCTACCAAAGCCGGGAAATGCCTTCTGATAGACGCCGGGCTGAACACAAGATGCAAGCCCGTGAATTACTTGCAGTTTGCGATTTTTGGTTCGGCATACATGAAAGGGCTGTTCAACCTGGAGAAACCGAGGGTAGGCCTTGTCAATATGGGCACGGAAGCCAGGAAAGGCACGGAGATACTCAAGCATGCTTACTCTCTGCTGAAGTCGTCCGACCTGAATTTCGTAGGCAATATCGAAGGCAAGGACATCCCGCTGGGTAATGTCGATGTTGCGGTTTGCGACGGATACGTCGGAAACGTAATGCTGAAGTTCCTTGAAGGGACCGGATCTTTCTTTGCAGGGCTTCTGAAAGGTATGTTCACGAAGAACATCTTTTCGAAAATATCCACCCTGTTCGTCATGAAAGACATGAAGGCCTTCAAAAAGATGGTAGATCCGTCGGAAGACGGAGGAGCGCCTGTCCTTGGTGTCAACGGCCTCGTTGTGAAGAGCCATGGCAACTCGGATGAAAAAACCATCAGGAACGTGATATTCAAGACATTAAGTCTCGCAAACAGCTCTGTATTCGACGAGATACGCGACAGTGTTGAAAAGATGGAGGTTGCTATTGATGGCGAAAGGACAAAAAGAGAACGTAAGCGTTGGTATTTTAGGTATAGGAAGCTGCGTCCCAGAAAAAATCTTGACCAACTCGGATCTTGAAAAAATGGTCGACACATCTGATGAATGGATAATCCAAAGGACAGGGATCTCTGAAAGAAGGATAATGGATAAAAACACTCCTACATATACACTGGCTGTAGAAGCAGCAAAACAGGCAATCATGGATTCGGGAATATCGCCCGAACAGATCGGTCTGATACTGGTAGCCACCAGTACTCCGGATTTTCTCACCCCATCCACTTCATGCATCGTCCAGAAGGAAACGGGAGCCGTCAATGCAGCTGCATTTGACATAATGGCCGCATGCTCAGGCTTTATATACGGGCTGACTATCGCAAAGCAGTTTGTTGAAACCGGTTATTATGAATATGTTCTCCTTGTCAGCAGCGAAGGCATGTCAAAGGCGGTCGACTGGACAGACAGGAAGACATGCGTACTTTTCGGCGACGGGGCAGGTGCCGTTGTCATCGGCAAGGTGGAAGAGGGCTACGGGATCTTGTCGACATACCTTGGCGCCGACGGCGCCAGCGGACATCATATAACGATCCCATGCCTCCATTTGCCGGAGGAAGAATTGGAGAAACGGAAAGATTACGAGAACAAGATCGCGATATACCAGGACGGGCATGAAGTATTCAAAT
>DAOSCC010000012.1:0-20311 GCA_035361135.1 Clostridiales bacterium
CCCGGATCGTACTGATAAGCAATAGAGTATCCACAAGGCAATCCAAAACTTTCTCTTCCACGAAAGGTTTTTCACTATGCTTTATCTCAGTCTCCTGCGATAATTTTTTCCGTCCATGGCTATCCAGCGCCGCCTGTACGATCTCTTTCGACTGCCCTACGGCACACTGGTTCCCCTGGCATCTGTTACAATACTCCGGGCCCAGGCAGATGTTGTTCAGATCTTTCTTCATATGCAGGTAATAATCATGAAGCATTTTTGATTTGTTGATAAATGCAGACCTGAATCCTTCACGTCTTCTGCGGATCATTGAATATACCATCCAGGCGGTTACCAGTGCCAATATGGAAATGAAGGGAACGACATAATAGGCTTTTAAAAACTGGCCAGGTACTGTCTGATACAGCTTCTGAAGCCCGAAAAACATGAAAATGGATGCTGCCAGCAGCTTGATGCCTACTTCCGGGATCTTGTCGCCCAGCTTCCTGCCGATGATTATCCCGAGGGCTCCGGTGGCTACCATTCCTGAAACAGTTCCCAACAGTACCATGAACGTATACCTGGCATCCGCCGCCAGGGTTATTGCCGTCAGTTGCGTTTTATCACCAAGCTCACCCATGAAGAATGCAAGTGCGACTGTTGCGGCCGGTCCAAATTTCATTCGTGCTTCCTTCTCTTCTTCTTCCTCTGCCTCGGGCTTCAGTGTCCAGAGTGCAAACCCGACGAACGCTGCCCCGGCGATCATCTGGATAGTATTGATCGGGACCACCTGGGACAGGTAACTTCCCAAAACTACTGCAAGGCCATGGTTCAGAAATACTCCCAACCCTATCCCCATCAGCACTTTTCTTACAGGGAACCGGGTGGCAAACGCCATCGCGAGTATTTGGGTCTTGTCCCCCATTTCTGCGATAAATATCAGCAGAAATGCTTTGATCATCTCAGCAAACATACCAGTTCTCCTCCGACACAAAATCCACTGAAAACAGCACGGCGCCCACCGGCGGCTTAAGTCCGCTGAACAGTCTGCTGATAACAGCACGACGCCCACCGGCGGTTTAAGTCAGCTGAACAGCCTGCAACTAAAAAAGACTTTCAGATTATCAGGCGCATTCTGATAATCTAAAAGTCTCGCTTTCCTTAACATACGTTAAAGAGATAAGACCAGGATCGCTCCAGTATGTTGATCTTATCCCGGTTGCCCGAAGCTACTCCCTTTTAGAGCTAATGTAATTTTATCAGCACATGATATTTTTGTCAAACATCGCTGCCGGCGCTCTTGGTTCCCTTGTTCTGAAGCATTTTACACTGTGTGCCGGGGCCCGGCGTCTCAATGGCTGCGCTGCCTGTTCTCTTGGGTCGGCACACCTTCCTGCATAGGGCTGAATGTTCACTTGATCGATGCCCCCTTAATGTCTTCGTTTCTCTCGAAGCATTTCCGCTTCACTTACAGTATTTAACTGTACCATTTTTCCGTTTCTGGGCGGCAAGTAACGTTGGTCCTGAAAAAATCCCACTCCAGTTGTACAGAATTTTCGTTTATGGGCGCTTAAATGTCATATTTTCCCATCCTTACTATACATAATGTGAAATAGCGCACTTTATGTCAAGTAACTCGGTTTAAAATACATGCTTCAGGAGTTTTTAGTGCCCAGAAACGAAAATTTTGCACACACAACCGGGCTAACAGGATAACCAGATCCAGATTTTCGGTTTGCCCGGGGATCTCGCCGTTTTCGAACTGCTCTCTCAGCCATTCGCCGGTCATTCGCGATGATGCGGAATAGTCCACGCATAACGTGTCATATAGGATTCAAAAACCTTCACCATGCATTCAGGCAGGAGAACCGCCTCCATGTCCGGGCGAAAGGCTCAAGTCCAGGCATGGGAACTGCATCTGTGTCCGGGCGAAAGGCTCGGGTTCAGGCACGAGAACCGCCTCCGTGTCCGGAAAAACCATCCCTATGTCTGAAGCATCCACGTTTAAAACAAAGCCAGCAGCCGCGAACACAGCGATTCCATGTACCCTGTATCCAATATCTTTCTACTCTTTATTTCATCAAGGACGTTATACGCCATGTCATACTCCTGCCTGGTTATATCTCCCCTGTCGAGAGCATTTTTCAGTTCGTCCTCGTCAAGGACCAGGGCCGTACCGTCAGGCAGAAGCGCAACATCAAGGTACAGATCGTCGCAGTACGGATTGCCTTCATCATCAACGGCATTTTTCCTGGTTATATCGATGTACCACTCCACGATCTCCCCGCTGCTGTCATAAATGGCAAAAAGAGTCCAGTTCTCTCTGTCAGGGATGTAGCACAATTCACTGTAGCCATTGTTGTAGAGGCATACATCTCCGGCCATGAACGGCCGGTGTACTTCCCTGATCTCCGTCAGCGACGCATAGCCTGCCGTATCTTTTTCATCAACCCTGACCACTCTTGATGAAAAAGATTTAACGTAGTCTTCCCTCACACGTCCGATATACTTTCGCCTTTCCACGAGCTATCACGCTCCGTTTGGTTTTTGTAATTATAACATATCCTGCATTTAAACCAAACCATATCTATTTTTTCTCTGCGGTCATGCCATCAGGTAATCGATCATGTTGGAAAAACTGATGTGATCCGGATCCCATTTCCTTTCCGGGCAATCCACGATCTCATATGGCAGCCCCAAAGCGTCAATAAATCGATAGAACATACCATCCAGCCACGGAGGAGTCCAGGCGCCGGACCTGCATATATGGATCGCCGACACCGCGGTGCATTTACCGGCCAAATCATTCAAACCACAGTACCTGACGTTGTAAATGCTGTTCATCGGTTTGAAATGATCCGGCTTCTCAGTCGTATACGGGCTGTAGATTATGTTGGCTTCATCGATCCGGCCATCTTTCAGGAGTTTGCCGAGCCAGTTGGAACAGTTGACTTCAAAGTTGAGGGATGAAAGCCCGCCATAACCAAGATCGGCATGTGAATCAAACAGGTATACCGCTTTGCAGTTGTTTTCCGATGTTATTTTATAAGAAAGTGCATGAGAATCCGAAACGAAGGTTTTTACATTGTTTGAGAGCTCAAAGTATTTACTGATTTCAGTCCAGAAACCGTCCAGTTCCTGGGAAAGCTGAAATGATTTCCGGATATCTTCTCCCCGGGTTTTGGCCTGAATGTACCTCTTGTACCAGGAATCTATCAGGCTCCTGTTATTTTCTATGTACGAACCCCAATTGTCACGGGTGTATATGAAATAGTCCCAATCTATCGATAACAGGCACTTTCCCATACCTTAACCCCCTCCTGACCGTGGCTCAAACGTTAAAATATGAGTGCTCTGGTATCTGCCTAAATATCCTGCCTGAAACAAAGTCTTCGCGGTTATTTAAGAAAGATCAGGACCCCGGTTTATCCGAACGGGCTGTGATATTCAAAAGTATGTCATGAACAGCGTCCTCCCTGTACCAGTATGTCATGCATTATTTTACCACACAGGCGTTCGTTTGTGAATCAGCCTTTCCTGGCTTTTGATTTACCGTATTCCTTTTTGGACCCGATCACGCTCATACCCGAGTACCGAACGCTCCCAGGTCCGGGCGGACAGCACCGGTTGTCTGTTGGGCAATTTCAATAATTCATGGGTGCTTTGGACGACTTTAATTTATCATTTTTCCTTATTGACAATCGAACAGGTTTTGGATATCATGTGTTATTATAGCAAAGGCGCTGAGGGCGAAAGTCCGCAGCGCCTTTTGTTATATTTGGGTGAGATGGTAAGGGCAATTCTTCGGGATATGCCGGGCAATAATGAAACGCGGCCATTCAGCCGGAACTACGCCAGGCATCCGGAAGACTCGAAGAATTGCAGGGAAGGCGTTCCGGAACCGCCCGAAGCGAAACCATTTATAACTAACTTAATATGAGTACGCACAAAGGCGTGTATTTTACCGGGTTAAAATACACGCCTCAATATTTTTAAGGGGGAATAGATCATGGATATCACAATGATAGTTGATACCATATGGGTAGTGTTTGCGGCTCTTTTGGTATTCTTTATGAACCTTGGCTTCGCTGCGGTAGAATCCGGATTTGCCAGATCGAAGAATACGGTCAACATCCTGTCGAAAAACTTCATCGTTTTCGCCGTATCCACGCTTGGCTTCATGCTCCTGGGCTGGGGCCTGATGTTCGGCGGAAACAGCCCGTTTGCAGGATCGCAGCATCTGTCTGTCCTGGACAGTTCCAGTATCGATTTCTATAAGGACACCCTGACATCGAACGTGCCCTTCTGGGGTAAGTTCTTCTTCCAGTTGGTCTTCTGCGGGACGGCAGCTACCATAGTATCCGGTGCGGTCGCAGAGCGCGTCAAGTACATTTCATTTATCCTGTTCTCTTTTGTACTGACGCTTGTCATTTACCCGATCGTCGGCCACTGGATATGGGGCGGCGGCTGGCTTGCCAACCTCGGTTTCCTTGATTTCGCAGGCGATACGGTCGTCCACTCGGTCGGCGGCTGGGCAGCTTTGGCCGGTGCTCTCATACTCGGGCCCCGTCACGGGAAATATGACAAAGACGGTAAGCCTAAAGCGATCCCGGGCCACAACATGTCACTGGCAGTGATAGGCCTCTTCGTCCTGTGGCTTGGCTGGTTCGGCTTCAACCCGGGGTCTACCATGAGCTTCCAGAACCCGGGAGACGTCGTGCATATCGTTGTGACTACCAATACTGCCGCCATTGCGGCTGTACTCACTGCAACCGCTACTTCATGGATCTTCATTGGCAAACCTGACCTCGGCATGACCATCAACGGCTGCCTGGCAGGGCTTGTCGGCATCACCGGAAGCTGCGCATTTGTCAGCGTTACAAGTTCGCTGATCATCGGCGCCATCGCAGGTGTGATCGTAGTGTTCGCAGTACTCTTCTTTGACCGCGTGAAAGTCGACGATCCTGTCGGCGCCACTTCCGTACACCTGGTATGCGGTGTTTTCGGCACGATCTGCGTCGGACTCTTCGCCCAGGAAGGCGTAACGAGCCTTTCTTCGGTCAACGGCCTGTTTTTCGGGGGCGGCCTGTCGCTCCTCTCGACAGAGATCATCGGTGTAATTGCAGTCGGCGCGTTCACGTTTGTCTCGTCCGCGTTAGTCTGGTACCTTCTGAAGGCAACGGTCGGTATCCGTGTCAGCCTTGAAGAGGAAATCCAGGGCCTCGATATCGGCGAGCACGGGAACTCCGCTTATCCTGATTTCGCTCCCGCAGTACCTGTTTTAGCTGCTGATAACGGCACCACGATCGGGGCGGCAAGCCTGGCAGGCGTGCATGCAGTAAGCCACACTGAAACACAGAAGCCCGCTTACGGCCCGGTATCGCCTGAGGTTGCGATCCCTGTGATCAACAAGGCACGTCCGGGAGTCAAAATGACAAAGGTCACGATCATAACGAACCAGGATAAGTTTACTCAACTCCAGACTGCCCTTGACAAGATCGGCATCACCGGACTTACGGTAACGAACGTCCTTGGATATGGCATGCAGAAAGGCCATACGGAATATTTCCGCGGTGCTCCGGTGAAAACAAGGCTTCTTCCGAAGGTCCAGGTCGACATCGTCGTGTGCAAGATACCCGTCGAAACCGTTGTCGATACGGTGAAGAAAGCCCTGTATACAGGATATGCCGGCGACGGCAAGATCTTCATTTACGATGTTGAAAACGTTATAAGGATCAGAACAGGTGAAGAAGGATACGATGCATTGCAGGATGAAGAAGAAAAGTAAACCCTCAGGGAGCATGCCAGGCTTGTCCTGCATGCTCCCGCCTCCTGTCATAAGCAAGGAAAGGGGACACTCCTTCCCCAGAGGAATACCACTTGTAAAGGAGTGTCCCCTTACGTTGCTCCGGAATGTCCCCTGCTATCATTTCTGCGGATATTTCAGGCCAAGCTTGTCAGATATAAGGTACTGCAGGCCTTTCATCGGACTTGGTATAGGTATGTCGAGAACGTACATCAGGCCCAGGCCGAAAGCAATGGCATACATGACAAGAAAAGCTGCAAACTCCCTCCACTCCTTCCTTTTTATAAGGCCCGGAGCAGTGACTGCAAAGATCAGCGCATAAATCAATAAAAGAAATATCATGTCCCCCCACCCCTTTCATGCCCGGGTAAGCTGCGGATCTTCGCGATCAGTAACGTCAGGGGGGAAAAAACATATATAAGCGGGGAAGAATATATAATACCTGCATTCTGGGTGATCACCGCATGATCTACAGGCGACTGGAAAACAGTAGCGGCAAGGATCACTTCGATGCCGGCCAAAGGCAATATCAGCGGTAAATATGACTTCAGGCCGAATAATTGTGAAAGCGCTGTTGCCAGCGCATAAAAGAAAAGACTGCATTTGAAAAAAATCAATATCGTCTGTGCAATGCCTATCAAAAAATCCATCCTCGTCAACACAGTACCGATATCGATCAGGCGTATGGACTGAAACGACGCGGAAGTCCAAATAGATTGCGTTCTGCCCAAAACCGCAGTATTCCTGACTGACACGGCAAGAAGGTTCATCGCGCCGATAAGCAATCCGCCCAGGGCGTATCCGGCCGCACGCTCAGTATTGTTAAGGCGTCCCATGATCATAAAGAAAACAAGCGTTTCACCATAAGGAATGGCCGATAATATATGGATACCCTGGATTATCCTGATAAGCGGCAGTTCAAAAAGCGGCAAAAAATTGGAGAAATCCATCTGGTCGATCAGAAGGATGAATGTGCTGACTATTACAAATATCCCTGTAATTACAAACAAATGGCTTACCCTGGCCAGGACTTCTATGCCTTTTGCAACGGCATATGCACAGGCTGCGGCAAATACCGCCAGCAGGAAAATAAAAGGTGTGTCCGGCATTAAAAAATTTTTATACAGTTCACCTACATCAAGAATATTAAAGGACAAAGTCATAGATAAAAAGAAAATGTAATATAGCGATAAAACTTTGCCTAAAAAACGGCCATACACCATATCATTGATCTGGACCAGGTTCTTTCCGTGGAACCTTTTTGCAAGCGCTGCGTAGGAAAGGATAAAAGGGACCATCATAACCAACCCTGCCAATATAACCATCCATGATTGCTGCTCAGTTATTCCTATCGTAAAATCCACCAGCAAAGCAGAACCCTGGACAAAACCGGCAAACATGAAAAGTAACTGGCTGCCGCTGATTCTCCCTTTTTCAATGCTCATATCATTTCTCTCCTTCCTTTGGGGATGCCGGGTTTCTCAGCAAGTTGGTCGTTACTACCCTCGACGCTACATCGATGTCAAGTTCAATTGTCGGATATATATCATCCCAGTTATCTTTCATACTTTTCCACTCTTTGCTGTATTTTTTATACAGCATTTCGCTAAAGCCAAAAATATCAGCCTTTAGTTCACTGGTTTTTTTAAAGGCTGCCATGATTTCTTTGCGGACAACTTCTTCCGAAGCATCCTGTATCTTGCCAAATGCCGGAACAGTAGCCAGGTTTTCGGCAGTGGTCTGCTCAGAGAGGCTCAGTTCCACTTCTACCATTACATGTATTATTATCTTGCCGTCTATTATCTCCGGTATTGCTTTACTCTTTGCTTCTATGATTTCCAAAATGGCCTTGCCTCCGCCATCAGGCGAAGGAACCGTTATTACGCCGCTTTTCACTTTGCCGAGCACCCACAGAACGCCCCGGACTTCACCATGGCCCAGCTTGCCGACCATTTTTCCATTTTTGAAGACAGCCATACCAGGAACAAAAACATCCTTGCTTCCCTCATTGTCCGAAACAGTGATCAGGGGCGCGAACGAAGCCTTTTCTGAACACATCAGGCATTCGGAAAAATCCTTCATATTAACTTTATACAAATGGGATGTATATCCATAGGTTTTGACCAGCTTTGCTATATTCATGGCAGGAAACTTCTCAGTATCCGGTTTGGCATCCATAACATCAGAAGCCCGGCCTTCGGCAATGAGGATCAACACGGTAGGCCTCATCTCATGCGCGCGTAAAAAGAAGTCAATATATTTTTGCAGGCCTTCTGAAGCAATATCATTACCAAAAATCACTGCCTGGTTGTGTGAGACGAAAAGCCTGTTTCCCGTTTTGTGAGTGAGCTGCCTTACCGCCTCAAAAATCGATTCCCCAGTGCTTGAGACATTCCAGAATGCCTTTTCGTCACCACCGCCGCCGCTGCCTCCCGACGATCTTCCCACAGCCTGTTCCTTAACTATCTGCGCCGTAAGCAATATGTTTCCTGTTTTCTCATCCTTATCGACTCCCATACCAATAACGATTTCCAGGTCGTTTATTTCTCTTCCGCCCAGGCAGCCGGACAGGGCAAACACCATAAAGACGCATAATACTATTACTGCAATTGTCACACCCTTTTTTTTCCTCATTGGCAGCCACTCTCCATTTATCCGGAATCGCTGTTGTCTCCCTTATACGGCGACGGCATCAGTTCCGGGCCCTGGTTCCGTAAATCGCGGCCGTTCCCGGCAATAGCTTTTGGACGTTTTGACTGCATCCACAGTGGCATCCTTACGAAAACATCCTTCAGCCCTGAAAGGTTCAATGGTGCGATTGGCCATAAATATGGCGTTCCAAAAGATCTTAAGGACGCCAGATGCAGCAATGTCACCAAAAGGCCTGTAATCACGCCGAAACCGCCGGCAATCCCGGCAAGTGCAAGGTATATGTACCGCAATACGGTCCCGCTGTCAGTCTGCGCCGGAACGGCAAAGCTTGCAATGGCTGTCGAGGATACAACGATAACCATGATCGGACTTATAAGTCCGGCCTGAACGGATGCCTCGCCCAGTACGATGGCACCTACGATACCGACTGTCTGACCTACCGGCTTCGGCAGGCGTACTCCTGCTTCCCTCAAAATGTCAAAAGCAAATATCATCAGCGAGGCTTCCAATATTGCCGGAAACGGTACACGTTCACGCCCTTCTGCTATGGATATCAGCAACTGTGTGGGTATCAGTTCCTGGTGGAAAACGGTCAATGCCACATATATTGCGGGCCCTAACGTGCTGATGATATATGACAGAAACCTTATCATCCGTGTAATGCTTGCAAGAAACGGCCGTGAATAATAGTCCTCCACGCTTTGGAAGCTTTCTACAAACACCATGGGTACCGCAAGGACAAAAGGCGTACCGTCGACAAGGATGGCAGCACGGCCTTCGAGTATTTTTGCAGCGACCTTGTCAGGTTTTTCAGTATTTGAAACAGTGGGGAAAATGGACCAGGGATCATCTTCTATAAACTGCTCGATATATCCTGATTCCAGGATCGCGTCTATTTTTATCCTGTCCAGGCGGATCCTGATTTCTTCTATCAGTTTCGGATCAGCCACACTTTTCACATATACGATGTACACGTCTGTTTTTGACTTTTCACCGATTACAAGTTTTTCCACACAAAGGTCAGGAACTTTGATTTTTCTGCGGATAAGGGCAATGTTTACATTTACGTCCTCAATAAAACCTTCCCTGGGTCCGCGCACTACAGCCTCGGTTGCCGGTTCATCTACACTTCGTGTTTCCCTCTTCCTGGACTTGACCGCCAAAGCCTCCTTTGAGCCATCTATCAGCAGAATAGCAGCCCCTGTCAGAAGATTGTCAACAAGATCGTTCAGCAGTGACACTTTCTGGTTCTCAGTTATCGAGATCAGGTTTTTCCTGATGCTGTCGATTTGTGTGAAGTCCATATCCGCATCGCTGCTGAGCAGCAATGAGCCAAACATTAAAGGCTGCAGGATGTTTTTATGGATTTCTTCCTTGTCTGTCATGCTGTTGATAAATACAAGAGCCGCCCTGTATCTTCTGTCGTGTCCGAAGTTGAACTCGTGGAATGTCACATCGCTGCTGTCGCGCAAAATGCTTTTGACAGCTTCCAGGTTCCTGTCCAAATCTGGTAATAACGGCGCGCTGTTGTCCTTGCCTGATCTGGCTTCCCTGAGCGCACGTTCATTTTCTTTTTTTAAATACGAACTGCGGATCTTCCTGAAAATATATCTGAACATAAGCAATTCTTCCCAACCGGTTTTTGCTTATTTTCTGCACATACAGGCAATTTATTCATGTACTGAGAAATACCCGGCACTGCATATATGAGCCGGAAACGGGCTGCAGCATTTATCATTGCCACGTTCTTGACAATTTTCAATTTGTAATATATAGTAATTAACAAGCAACGAGGCGAAAACCTTGTTGCTTTTTTTGATTAATGCCGGTCAAGCGCCGCTTTCAAAGGGCATTGGCAGATATATTTTTACGGGAAAACAGGTTCCGTGCCGCTGAAAAACCGGTATTGCAATAACTGCTGATTCCCAGGCGGACGATGAAAAACCGGAAAGATTGGTGCAAAAGGAGGCGACGGGGATGAGAAGCCGGAAAAAACTGGAGAAGATAATGGAAGAGGCACTCAGTATAAGATGCAATACGGAGCAAATGCGCAGCGGCGATCTGGATATAAAAATCGATACGGGCAATTTTAATTTTCTTAAAGATCTGGCAGAGGATATCAATCAGATAAACATTACCTTTAATGCTTACATAAACGAGGTAACTCATGTTCTGTCCCATTTGTCGGCCGGCAATATGACGGTAGCCTTTTCAGAGGATTTAAGTTATAAGGGAGATTTTTTGCCAATAAAAAATGCTCTCCATAAAATCAAACATTCTCTGAACAATTCGTTCGAAGAGATCTCTAAGCTGTCCGCAGAAATAGACGCCATGAGCAGACAGGTTGAAAACGGTTCTTCATTTTTGGCTTCAAATACGACGGAACAGGCAGCTTTTATTTCCGACCTGACATCAACCGTTTATGACATTACGGACAAGACAATGAACAATGCGGCAAACGCCAAAGAAGCAGCGAAAGCAATTGAAGCGATAACGAAAGAAACCGAAACAGGCAGGCTCTATATGAACCAGATGCTGTCATCCGTTGATAAAGTAAAATCCTCCATCGATGATATATCCCATATCATTGGATTAATAAATGAAATTGCAGAGCAAACCAAGTTGCTGGCTCTGAACGCAGCAATCGAAGCTGCGAGGGCCGGTGCGGACGGGCAGGGGTTTTCGGTGGTTGCAGGTGAAATAGGCAAACTCGCACAGAAAAGCAGCGAAGCCGTAAGGCAAACTAAACAGTTAATCAACAATGGGATAGTTGCAGCCGGTGAAAGTGCAAAAATCACGAAAAAAACAGCAGAAAGTTTTGAAAGTATAAACAGTTCGATCGAAGGAGCCGCCGGTTTATGCAATGAAATAGCGGAGCTTTCCAATACCCAGGCAGAAAATCTCAGGGAAACGTCGGCTATCGTCGCCAACATATCGGAAGCTGTACAGGGTATTGCCGCATATGCACAGGAAAACAGCGCCGGAGCAATGAACCTGTCAGGTATATCTGCTCAATTGAAGAAGGTACTTCAGCGTTTCAGGCTGGCAGGGCAGGAAAATGCAAAGTCAACTGATATGGATACAGGGGAGGAATCCATACGGGAACTGGCCGGCAAATTAACGGAAAAGCTGATCCATGCAACTACCGCCCAGGCTGCAGATAAGATACTGGAAAATGAGATCCGGGATCTGGAGGATGTTGAGTGCCTGTATGTCATCAGCGGGAACGGAAGGCAGTTGAGCCATACGATCATGAATCCCAGGATCATGGTGGAGCATGATGAAAACTTCAAACCGGCACTGCCCGGCGAGGACTACAGTTCAAAGAAGTATTTCCGTCAGGCCATGAAAAACAGGAAGGAGCTGTATATATCCCAGGAATACATATCAAAGGCGACCGGAAATCTATGCAGGACGGTTTCATATACATATCAGGGTATCGACAATGAATATTATGTGCTGTGCATCGACCTGCTGTGCAGGTTCTAGACCAACGCCGGAATGCAGCCGATTCCCTGATGTTTTTTTTGCAGGAGGTCGTCCTTATGGCAGCAATACTATAGAATATCGAACTGGCTGTTGTACAGGTCGGCATAAAACCCGCCCTTTTTCAGAAGTTCATCATGGGTCCCCTGTTCTATGATCTTACCGTTGTTCATGACCAGGATGCAGTCCGCTTCCCTGATGGTAGAAAGCCTGTGGGCGACGATAAAGCTCGTACGGCCTTCCATCATTTTCGCAAAGGCCTTCTGGATCCTGATCTCGGTCCTCGTGTCTATGGAGGAAGTAGCTTCGTCAAGGATCAGCATCGGCGGGAGCGTGAGCATGACTCTTGCAATGGAAAGCAGCTGTTTTTCTCCCTGGGAGATGTTTTCTCCTTCCTCGGACACCCGGGTCTCATATCCCCGGGGAAGACGCCTGATGAAGCTGTGGGCATGCGCCGCCTTTGCCGCTTCAACGATTTCTTCAAACGTTGCGTCAGGCCTGCCGTATGCAATATTTTCCCGTATGGTCCCAGTTTTCAGCCATGTATCCTGGAGCACCATCCCAAACATTGAACGCAGGCTGTCCCGCCTGATTTTCTTTATGGGATGGCCGCTGACTATGATTTCCCCGGAATCCACGTCGTAAAATCTCATAAGCAGGTTGATCAGGGTCGTTTTCCCGCTTCCGGTCGGCCCAACGATGGCGATCCTCTGCCCGGGCTTTACCGAAAGATTAAGGTCTTTGATCAACTCGACATCAGGGCGGTAGGAGAACTCCACATCCCGGAAACTGACACTGCCGTCGGCCTCAGTCAGTTCTACTGCATCCGGGTCGTCAGGCGTCTGGGGTTCCTGGTCTATGATATCGAATATCCTCCTTGCGGACGCGAAGGCGCTTTGAAGCTCGGTCACCACGCCCGATATCTCGTTGAAAGGTTTCGTATACTGGTTCGCATAGCTTAAAACGGCTGAAAGCTGCCCGACTGAAATCCTGCCTCCGATTGCAAGCATGGCGCCTGCTATACCCGCTGAAGTGTACACCAGTCCGTTCACGAACCGAGTAGCAGGATTCGTCGTAGAGGAGAAAAAGGTCGCACTCAGTCCATGCTTCTGCAGGCGGGCATTGATCTCCTCAAACCGTGCCTGGGCTTCCTTTTCATAGCCGAATGCCTTGACGACCTTTTGATTGGCGATCATCTCCTCTACAAGCGACGTCAGTTCTCCCCTTGTTTCCGATTGCAGTTTGAACATCCGGAAAGTGCGCTTCGCGATAAAACTTGCGACAAATAAAGAAAGGGGCGTTATGAGGACCACTATGGCCGTGATCCTGAAATCGACAGAAAACATAAAGCCGATGGTGCCAAGGATAGTGATCACTCCGGTAAAAAGCTGGGTGAATCCCATCAGCAGGCCGTCTGAAATCTGGTCCACATCCGTGGTCACCCTGCTCAGGATGTCTCCATGCTGGCTGGAATCGATAAATTTAAGGGGAACGGTCTGCAGCCGCTCAAAAGCTTTAGTCCGTATATCCCTGGCAGTATTGTAAGCCGTCTTGTTGTTGCAAAGTCCCAAAAGCCATTGGGAAATCACCGTGACGGCAATGGCGGCGCCCAAACGCATCAAAACGGGAGCAAGGCCGTGAAAGTCCACATCTCCCTTTCCCAGGATAAGATCCACTCCCTTTCCTATCAAAACAGGGGTGTAAAGGGTAGACACAACATATATGACCGCCGTGACCAGCGACAAAGCAAGGTAATGGATATATGGCTTTACGAATCGAAGTATGCGTTTGAGTACGCTGCCATTATCCATATTCATTTTCTCTTCACCTCGTCTTCCGAAAGCTGCGACAGGCAGATCTCCCTGTAAACCTCGCAGGTCTCGAGCAGTTCATCGTGCTTTCCGATCCCGGCCACCATTCCGTTATCAAGTACGATGATCCTGTCAGCATGCTTTATCGATGAAGCTCTTTGAGAAACTATAAATACAGTCATATCCCGGGTTTGGGCCATAAGGGATTTCCTCAGCCTTGCTTCAGTGGCAAAATCGAGCGCGGACGAGCTGTCATCCAGGATCAGTACCTGGGGTCCGGCCACGAGTGCCCTCGCAATGGTCAGCCTTTGCCTCTGTCCTCCGGATAGGTTCGTCCCTCCCTGCATGACCATCGTGTCCAGGCCGTCAGGTTTTGCATCTACAAACTCCCTGGCCTGGGCGATCTCCAAAGCTTTATATATCTCCTCGTCGGTCGCGTCCTTTTTGCCCCATTGCATGTTCTGCCTGATGGTCCCCCTGAAGAGGACCGCTTTCTGGGGCACGACGGCCACCTTTTTCCTGAGCTCGGAGAACGGGTAATCCTTCACGTTTATCCCGTCGATGAGGACTTCTCCGCCGGTGACATCATAGAACCGTGGGATCAGGCTGACCAGCGTCGTTTTGCCCGAGCCCGTGCCGCCTATGATCCCTATGGTTTCACCGCTTCCCGCCTGGAACGTGATATCGGAAAGAGCCTTTTCATCGGATCGGTTATAAGAAAACGAAACATCTCTGAATTCAACCTTTGGGGCGCCGGGTCCGGCCTTCGCTTCCATGGATCCGGCCTTTGGATGCCCGGGTCCAGTCTTTTTGACTTCCAACCCGGCTGTTTGATCCTCGGACGCCTCGCCGGGCAGTGCGGCGCCGCCATCCGCCATAGAAGGCTTTACGGCAAAGATCTCATTGATCCTGACAGCTGAAGCCGATGCTCTCGTGACAGAAATGATCAGGTTCGACAGGGCAAGCAGCGCCAGGAGGATCTGTGACATGTAATTGATAAGCGCAATGACCTCGCCCTGGGAAATGTCTCCGTGATATACGGTAATGCCGCCAAACCACAGGATCGCGATTATTCCGGCATTCAAAACCAGGTAGGTCGCCGGGTTCAGCAAAGCCGATATCCTTCCCACCAGAAGCTGGGTCCCGGTCAGATCATCATGGGCCTGCCCAAACCGTTCCAACTCATCTTTCTGCCTTGAAAAAGCACGGATCACCCTCACGCCTGAAAGGTTCTCCCTTGTAATGAGGGAAACCCTGTCAAGTTTGCTTTGGGCGCTTTTATAATGCGGGACGGAACGTGTCATGATCAGATATATAACCAGGGATATTAGCAGTGACACGGCCAGGAAAATAAGGGCCAGTTCCGCATGGATCGTGAACGACATGATGACAGCCCCGGCAACGATAAACGGGGAACGCAGCAAAAGTCGCAATACCAGGTTGACGCCTGTCTGCACCTGGCTGACGTCTCCGGTGATCCTCGTGATCAGCGTCGATGTCCCAATTTTATCGATTTCGGAGAGCGAAAGGCTATTTACATGGGCGAACAGGTCATTCCTCAGGGCAGTGCCAAACCCCAGCGCCGCCCTGGCGGCAAAATACTGGGCAGTAAGCGAGCAAACCAGTCCCAGGACGCCAAGCAGCACCATGATGCCGCCCATCTTCAGGATATAGGCTTTGTCGCCGTTCTTAATGCCTATATCTATGATATTGGCCATCACCAGGGGCACTATGAGTTCGAAACAGGCCTCCAGCAGCTTGAAGAGCGGCCCGATGACACTTTCCTTAATATAACCTTTCAGATATTTTATGAGCTTCAGCATAATTCCCGTCCACCTGTCAGCATCTTGAGCATCCGTTCATCATTTTGCCAGGGCACACCAGCATACGGCAATACATCTTCTTAAATACTTTCTCATATATTATCACATTTTTGACAAAAATCTCGACCTGTCTATGTACGGCTTCATGAAAAAATCACCTCCCGGGTATCTGTCCGGTGGTGATCCGTGATCATGATTATACGCCTTCCCCGTTGAACTCCGGGATAAAGCTTTCCAAAGCCGTTTCCCCTTCCTGTATGAAGCCGTTCTCCACTCCGAGTTCCACAGCGTAATCAACAAGTTCTTTATATTCTTCCTCGGTTATTCTCCTGTTAAGCTCCGGATACACATCACTCATTATTATCGGGGTATATTGGTTCATTATGCTTATATATATCCTGTTTCCATAGGTTTCATAAAGGTATTTGATTATCCTTTTGGAGTCCTCAAGATATCCGGGCAATGCCAGGTGCCTCACTATCACGCCTTTCTGCATGATGCCCCTTTCATCGAATTTCGCTTCTTCCGCCTGCCTGACCATTTCTTCTATCGCCTTAGCGGCAACGGGGAAATAATCCCTGCAGTTGGAGTACTTCGCCGCCGGCTCGTACGATATATATTTGAGATCAGGCAGGTATATATCGACATATCCTTCGAGAAGTTTCAGGGTCTCGACCTTCTCATATCCGCTGCAGTTATATACGATGGGGATGGTGAGCCCTTTTCTGCGTGAAATGTCCAAAGCCTCTGTAATTTGCGGAACATAATGGCTCGGGGTGACCAGGTTGATATTGTTGGCCCCCTTACCCTGCAGTTCCAGGAATATCTCCGCCAGCCTTTCAGTTGTGATCGCCTTTCCCGCCAGGCCTCTCGAAATATTGTGATTCTGGCAGTATATGCAACCCAGCGGACAGCCGGAGAAAAACACCGTACCGGAGCCTTCTTCGCCTGAAATGCACGGCTCCTCCCACATGTGGAGAGCCGCCCTTGCCACCGCCAGTTCATCGGTAGCCCTGCAGTATCCCTTTTTACCGGCAGTCCTGTCCACATGGCATTCCCTGGGGCAAAGCGTGCAATCTCTCAAAATTGATGAATCCATCAATGATCCCCGTTTCATGAATCCTTCGGTGAGTTGTCCGAAACCATGTTCCGTGCCCAGTACCCGGATTTCACTATGGCTATACCGATTATACACTTTATAATGTCGGCAAGGTAGCAAACCGGATAAAGCACTAAAATATCCAGGGCAGTAAAATGTGTGAGCGCATATGTGTACGGGACAAGGATGAGCCAGGTGTAAACACTGTCAAAGAGGAACGTAATGAACGTTTTTCCCCCCGACCGGATAGCGAAGTATGAGCTATGACATACAGCATTGAACCCCATATACATGGCGCTTGTCATCATAAAACGCGTAGCCATCATGCGCACTTCGCCGGTGGTATTGTATAAATACGGAATGAATGGCGATAAACCCGCAAGTGCGCCGCCAAACACGATACTGATACAGATGCTCAGGAATATGAGCCTCCAGGTGGTCCGCTTTGCCCCTGGAATATCGCCCGCCCCGAGAGCCTGTCCGACCATGACGGCAACTGCGGTTCCCATGGAAAATACGACAACATTGAACAGGTTCGTTATGGTGCTGGCTATGTTGAGGCCTGCAACCACATTTAATCCACGGGTCGAGAATATCTGAGTCAAAGTGGTCATGCCAAGAGACCACAGCAGTTCATTCGCCAGCAGGGGCGTTCCCTTTTTGATTATATCGACCGCAAGGTCTCCCGGGATCCTCATCGACCGGTAAAGCCCTTCAACAAACAGGAATCTGCCGGTATGCCTGTGGACATACACAACAATAATGGCAAGTTCCACAAAACGAGAGATAACTGTCGCGATGGCTGCCCCTTCGACACCCAAGGCAGGGAACCCCAGCTTTCCGTAAATCAATACGTAATTCAGGCAGAGATTTGTGATCACGCCGGCAAGGCTTGCCGTCATCGGAATCATTGTCTCCCCTGTCTCGCGTAGCGTTCCTGCATACGACTGGGTAATGGCAAACGGCAGGAGCCCCCACAGCATTATATTAAGATAGTTCCTGCTGTACACGAGGATGGCTGTTCTCTCGGCATCGTCCCCTTCACCGGTCAGATACAGTGATATCAATTGGTCCCCGCAAGCCAGGAATATGGTTATCGCAGCCGCAGAAATGACAACAGCGGTCAGGAGCTTGAACCGCATCGTATAGCGCACGCCGTCATGGTCGCCCGCGCCGTAAAATTGTGCGCCGAATATCCCGGCTCCTGAAAGGCTGCCAAAAACGGCAAGAAAGAATACGAATATAAGCTGGTTGGCAATGGCCACACCAGACATCTGGGGGGTGCCGACCTGCCCTATCATGATGTTGTCCAGAAGGTTGACGAAGTTCGATATGGCGTTCTGCACGATTACCGGCAGCAGCAGGGAGAATACTGCGGCATAGAACCTGCGGTCGCCGATGAATGTATTGCGTATCTTGCTGAAAATGCCTGTTGATGCTGTCTGTTTCATATATGGCCCTCCGTTTTTGCCGATAGAAGCCATTGTATCACAAAAACTGCACCATAGTCCAGGCAAAACTTCCCTCTGTGTTTAGTCTATTTTTTGCCGGACAGGTCTTTCCAGTCGCCGGTCCGGCCTAAAGACGAATAGTTCAGTGTATAATACTTCCCTTCTCCGATCCATAATACGGGAGCGGCCATGCGCAGCCGTTCATCCGCGCTTATCGACTTATCTCCGAGCTCTTTGGCCGCAAGTGTATTGCGGATCTTACAGAGGTACACCTCCCCGTCATCCAGAGGTATGGACTGCTTTACTTCAAGCTCAAACACCCACGGACTGTCTTTCAGTACCGGAACGTTCAGTACAGCCCCGCGTTCAGTTTTGACAGGAATGTCCATTTTCCCGTCATGTTGTCCTGTAACTTTTCACCATAACCGGGACATATTACTCAGGATGGATTTATAATTGCCAGATCTTATATCGCGTATTTTCTCGAATATGCCTCGAAATACCTGGCGTAAGTTTCTGTTTTTAGGCGTTTTACGCTGTCAAGATATGCGTGCGTGTCAAAGGAGTCCGATTCCAGCGCGATCATCGCCACGGCGATATTTGAGCAGTGGTCCGCTATTCTCTCATAATCGTTCAGGATATCGTTGAACACAAAGCCGGAACTGATGGAGCATACGCCGTTTTTAAGTCTCTGGACATGATGGAGTTTGAGTTCGTCGCACAAATTGTCGATCAGCTCTTCCAAAGGTTCGATCTTGGCTGCAAGTTCCAGGTCGTTGCTAAGAAAAGAATCGAATGCCGTTCCCACGATTTCTTTGACAGCATTCTCGATTACGAACAATTCATGCTCAGCATCCTGAGAAAAGACGATCTCTTTTTCATAGATTTCTCTCGCAGCTTCGGCAAGATTGACCGCATGGTCCGAAATGCGCTCAAAGTCGGCAATGGTATGGAGGAACTTTCCGGTACTCTCATTCTGATCCTCATTCAGTTCGCGGCTGGTAATTTTCAACAAATACGTTCCCAGCCTGTCTTCATACCGGTCTACTGTGTTCTCTATCAGCTGCACACGCTCGTAACTCTCCTGCGAGAAACTGTGAAGCAGTTCGAACGAAAGGAAGAGGTTTTCTTTTGCCTTGGCTGCCATATCATTGATCGCTACCCTGCATTGCTCGACAGCAAGCGACGGGTAAGCAAGAAAGCGTTCCTCCAGTGGTTTCAGGGGCAATTCATCAAGGCCTTCTTCGCTGCCGGGACGGACCAGCCATCTGGAGAGGGCCTCAAGTTGCCTGATCAACGGGAACAGGACAGCGACTTCTAAAAATCGATATACACTGTTAAGTACCGCAATGGATGTCATAGTCATTGTTTCATTCATAAAAGGGAACCTGAGAAAAGCGTCCAGCCCGTAGAATACCGCCGCGCCAAGGATCACACCGATGGTGTTGCTGGTCAGGTAAGCCAATGCGGTACGCTTTCCATCCGTGGTCGCGCCTATTGCGGATAACAGGACCGGGACAGCAGCGCCAATGGCAATGCCCATTATAAGAGGAAGCGCTGTATCAAACCGGATGGTCCCCGTCATGGCCAGTGCCTGTAAAATCCCCACAGCGGCGGAAGCGCTCTGCAGGATGCTTGTAAAGAAAATGCCCACCAGGATGCCTAATATAGGATTGGAGAATTCCGTAATAATGCCGGTGAACAGTTCGTTATCCTTTAACGGTGCCACGGCGCCGCTCATGACGGACATGCCGCACATCAGGACCGCAAACCCGAGCAGTACGTTGCCGATATGGTTTTTGGCACGGTTCTTCGAGAACATGCGGAAATAGATGCCAACCAACGCAGTGGCGCATGTCAGCGTGCCGGCAGAGAACAGCGCAAGCCACCCCGAACCTGCATTGAGCCCGGACAGGCAGATCACCCAGCCGGTGATGCTGGTGCCGAAAATCGCACCAAGTACGATGGGAATAGCCTGTCTTACCTTCATGATGCCTGAATTTACAAAACCAACGACCATGACCGACGTCGCCGATGAAGACTGGATCACCGTAGTGACCCCGGCTCCGAACAGGAGTCCTTTCAGCGGGCTTCCCGTCAGTTTGAAAAGTACGATCTCCAGCTTGTTTCCAGCTACCTGTTTCAATCCTTCTCCCATCAGCGTCATACCGAACAGGAAAAGGGCTACACCGGTAATCAGTTCG
>DAOSCC010000013.1:0-19902 GCA_035361135.1 Clostridiales bacterium
CTGGATGCCCCAGGTATTATCCAACAGCCCTGCATAACTCTTGACTGGCTGCCTGCTGTAACATATTATTTTTACATAAAAACCGATTCGGGGGACAGTTATGGCATATTTCGATATCGAAAAGGTTTCTAAGGAAATCGAATCTTATTTCGGCAGCGAGGACGAATGCGGAAAGATAAAGGGAGCCGCCGTCCGCCACTATACTGCGAATGAAATGGATAAGGTACTTGAACCGTACGTGGGAAAACCAGAGGAGTTTATTTCTTTTATTGAAGAAACATGGGGATGGAAAATAACGTTCGACAGGGACGCCGGTATAATCATTGCAGATGAAAACAAGCCTTTTTGCGTATGCCCGCTGGACGACAGGGTGAAGTGCCCGAAACTGTGCAACTGTTCCGAAGGATTTGCGGAAATGATGTTCAGTAAAGTTTTCGGCCGTCCCGTGCGGGCAACTGTAAAAGCATCCGTGCTGCGCGGGGACAAATCATGTGTGTATGAAGTGAAACTTGCTTAGCTGTCAGCGTACCTGCTCGAGCGGAGACGCAATGACGGCTTGCAAAATCGTCATCTATGGCTATTCGCCTATTATCTTGACTAGTACGCACTTCTCGCGTCTGCCGTCGTATTCGCCGTAAAAAATCTGCTCCCAGGTCCCGAAGTCAAGCTTCCCGTTGGTTATGGCAGCTACGACTTCGCGGCCCATGATCTGCCGTTTCAGATGAGCGTCCGCATTATCTTCGAAGCCGTTATGTTCGTACTGGCTGTATGGCTTCTCCGGCGCAAGTTTCTCGAGCCACACCTCAAAGTCATGATGGAGCCCGGGTTCATCATCGTTCACAAATACGCTGGCAGTAATATTCATTGCATTGACCAGCACAAGCCCTTCCTTTATCCCGCTTTCATCGATGCATTTCTGGACCTGCTGCGTTATGTTGATATAAGCCCGCCTGGTCGGCGTATTGAAATAAAGTACTTTGCGGTATGACTTCAAATGTACCTCCTCCGAAATCCATCCGTATTGCTCAAATCCTGCCTGCGCCGCTGAGAGCCGTTTGCGGGTTTCAGCGCAGTGCGGCCGCAACCGGCGCTTCCGCCGGTATCCGGTCTCTCATCTCATCGAATACTCATGCAGCAGCTTCGCCCTTATGTCCCACAGTTTCTGCGACAGGTCCACGTAATACCTGTGGGGGTTCTCGAACCTCTTCACTTCCTCCCACAGCGTATCTACCTGTTCACGGCAGTAATCCCTTATCGTGCGCAGGTCGGGAGATTCATAGACGCATCTGCCTCTGTCAAATATCTTAACCATAAGCTTTCTGGCGCGGAAGTTGGTGACGGTCTTTCTCTTCCACGTATATTCCGGGTCGAATATCTCGTACGGCTCATTGTCATTGATCACTTCGTCGTGCAGGGTGATCACATCCGCCAGGGCCTTGCCGCTGTCCCTGTCGTAAAGCCTCCATACCTGCTTGAAAGCCGGATTGGTGATCTTCTCGACATTCTCGCTCACTTTTATCTTCGGGATTATCTTCCCGTCCTCCTCAACGGCGCTGAGCTTGTAAACGCCGCCGAAGACAGGCTCCGACCTCGAAGTGATGAGCCTTTCCCCGACTCCGAACGAATCGACGCAGGCGCCCTGGCTGAGGATGTCCCTGATTATATACTCGTCGAGGGAATTCGAAGCTACGATGGCGCAGTCCTTGAAACCGGCCTCGTCCAGCATCTTCCTGGCCTTGCGCGACAGGTACGTAATATCGCCTGAATCTATCCTGATGCCTTTGGGCCTGTAGCCCCTGGGCACGACCTCTTCGTTGAATACCCTGATCGCGTTGGGAACTCCGGATTTCAAAACGTTATACGTGTCCACGAGCAGCGTACAGTTGGAAGGATAGATTCGGGCATATGCCCTGAACGCTTCAAGCTCCGACGGGAACATCTGTATCCAGCTGTGCGCCATGGTACCAAGCGCAGGTATGCCGTATTCCCTGTCGGCTATGGTGCATGCCGTGCCGACACATCCTCCTATGTAAGCCGCCCTTGCGCCTTCCACGGCGCCGTTGTACCCCTGGGCCCTTCTTGAGCCGAACTCCATTACCGGCCTTCCCTGCGCAGCGGTGACTATCCTGTTGGCCTTGGTTGCTATCAGGCTTTGATGGTTTATTGACAGCAGCAGCATCGTTTCGATGAACTGCGCCTGCATGACCGGCCCCCTGACCGTTACTATGGGCTCGTAGGGGAATATGGGGGTCCCTTCGGGAATGGCCCACACATCGCATTCGAACCTGAAATTCCTCAGATAGTCAAGGAATTCCTCCGAGAACTGGTTTTTGCTTCTCAGGTATTCGATATCTTCCTCGTTGAACCTGAGCTGCTTTATATACTGTATGAACTGCTCAAGTCCTGCCATAATGGCAAAACCGCCGTCGTCAGGCACCCTTCTGAAAAACATATCGAAATAGGCGATCCTGTCTTTCATACCGCTCTGCAGATAGCCGTTCGCCATTGTCAACTCGTAAAAATCCGTCAGCATCGTAAGGTTGTTTTCAACCAAAAGAGCACACCTCCAGATGTATTATTGGCCGAATATGCAGGAAACCGCTCATCCCTGGTCCATGTCCAGCCTCATTTTGTAGTCGTCCATTACAAAACCGTTTCCGATATCGGTCACAATGTCTTCGACGATCCTGAAGCCAAGCCTTTGATATATTTTGATGGACGTTTCATTGTACTTGTTCACTGTCAGCCAGATATAGCCAAGTCCGGATTCCCGGGCTATCCTCATTATTCTGTCCAGCATGATCCTGGATATGCCCCGCCCCCTGCAGCTTTTCTCAAGATAAAACTTGCTGAGGAAAAGCGCTTTTTTATCCGGTTCCGGTTTTACGGCAAAATATCCGGCAGGCTTTGAACCGTCATACACAATGAAATACCTGTATCCATTCGCCGCGATATCATTCAGGATACTGCCGGCGCTCTGGAATTTTGACAGCATATAACTGACCTGTCCGGGGCCTATCAGCGGAGTGTAGTGCTCCGTCCATATTTCTCTTGCCAGTTCCGCAAGTTCATCAGCTTTTTCCCTGTCATCCTTTTTCAGTTCAAAAAGGCTTATGCCATCCATTGCAATACTCCTTCATACGGTATACCTGCCCGGAACCAAAGATCCGTGCAGGTCAAATCTACTGTTATTCATAGCACTTTATCACAAAACAGTCAATAAGATTATAAAGGGGACGGATCAAATGTCCGTCCCCGCTCCTTTTTTTATCTGTCCATACCCGCAGGATCAGCCTGCTTCCTCCTCGCCATTCAGGAATCTGAACTGCGAAGTATACAGATTATAGTATTGTCCTTTCTGCCTGATCAGTTCCTCATGGGTGCCTGATTCGACTATGCCTCCTTCTTCCACGACCATGATCCTGTCGGCATTTCGTATCGTCGAAAGCCTGTGGGCTATGACAAAGGAGGTCCTTCCCTCGAGCAGCCTCCTTATGCCCTGCTGTACGAGCCTTTCAGTGTGTGTATCGATACTTGCCGTAGCCTCGTCAAGTATAAGTATGCGCGGATTTGCCAAAAGCGCCCTCGCGAAAGCTATCAATTGCCGCTGTCCAGCGGACAGTCTCGTGCCGCGCTCATTCACCTCGGTCTGGTATCCTTTCTCCAGCTTCATAATGAATTCATGGGCCGACACGGCCTTCGCCGCCTCTATTACTTCCTCGTCGGTGGCATCCAGCTTTCCGTACCGTATGTTTTCCATGATGGTGGCCGAGAACAGGAACGTATCCTGCGGCATCACGCCTATCTGGCTCCTCAGGCTTTCCAGCGTCACATCGTTCACGTTGTACCCGTCGATCAGCACCTCGCCAGACGTGACTTCATAAAAGCGGCTTATCAGGTTCACGATAGTCGTCTTGCCCGCTCCCGTCGAACCTACCAGCGCTATCGTCTGCCCCGGCGACACGTCGAAGCTGACATTCTTCAGGACTTCCTGCCCCTCGTCATATCCGAACGTAACGTTCCTGAATGAGACGCTGCCCTTTATCTCCGGCAACGGCTTCGTATCCGGCCTGTCTTTTATGTCAGGTTCGATGTCGAGTATCTCGAATATCCTTTCAGCCCCCGACATATTGGTTACAAGCTGGTTATAGAAATTGCTGATATTCATTATAGGCTGCCAGAACATCGACACATAGCTGGTGAACGCCACGAGCAGTCCGGGCGTGATGTTGCCCGTTTCGATCATGCTCGCGCCGAACCAGAACACAAGTATCGTCCCGACTCCCCACGACATTTCGACGGTGGGCCAGAAACAGTCGTTTATCCTGACGGCCCTGATGAATGAATCCCTCCACTCGTGGCAAAGCTGCAAAAACGTCTTCGATGTTTCATGTTCCGCCGCAAAGCTCTGCACCACCCTTATGCCTGAAATATCCTCATGGGTGAACGCATTGAGGTTCGACGACTTCTTCCTGTGGACCTGCCATCTTTTCCTTGAACGGGTCGAAATGAAGAAGAAGGCGGCCAGCATGAACGGCAGCGTCGCCAGAGCCACAAGTCCAAGCCTGTAGTTCATCAGCATCATTATAATGACCACCGAAACGATCTTGACAAGCTCAGGTATCAGGCTCGTGACGCTGTTTGCGAACACATCGTTCAGCGAGTTGACATCTCCTATGATCCTGGACAGGATCTTGCCTGTGGGCCTGCTGTCGAAGAAGGAGAACGACAGCTTCTGTATGTGCGAATAAAGCTGCTGCCTTATCGTCAGTATTATGTTGTTGGACACCCTGCCCATTATCAGCGTCCTCAGCCTCGAGCATACGACTGCCACGATATTGACGATTATCATCGCGCCGCCGAGCAGGAACAGGTTCTTCCAGTCGCCTTCGGCAATGAATTTATCGATCCCAAGCTTCATCAGGTATGGATTGAACAGCTCCACCGCAATGACAGCGGCCATCAGGACCAATGTCTTTATGACCGGTCCGATGTACGGCTTAAGATATGTCAGCAGTCTTCTTATTATAGTTATATTCAGGCTCTCTATGAGTTCTTCGTCTTCCCTGAAGTTGTTTATCGGCATTATACCACCTCTTTTTCCAGCGCTTCCACGTAATCGCGGTACTGCTCGCGGTACGTTTCATAATACCTGCCCCGCAGCCTGAGGAGTTCATCATGGGTGCCCCTCTCCACGATCCTGCCGTCTTCGAAATAAAGGATCTCATCGGCATTCTTAACAGCCGAAACCCTGTGGGCTATGATAAAGCAGGTGAAGCCTTTCCTGCGCTCCATCGCCCTCTGTATCGCGTACTCGGTCTCCATGTCAAGCGCAGATGTCGAATCATCCAGTATCAGCACCTTCGCATCCCGGACAAGTGCCCTTGCAATCGATATCCTCTGTTTCTGGCCGCCCGACAGCCCGATGCCCCTCTCTCCTATCACCGTCTGGTAGCCTTCCGGCATCTGGGATACGAACTCATCGACCATCGCGTCCCTGCAGGCAGCCATGAAAACTTTGTCAGGCACCTCTCCGGCTCCGAATTTTATATTCGCCTCGATTGTATCCGAAAACAGGAACGTGTCCTGCATTACGACCGATACGTTCTTCCTGAGCGCCGCAAGGTCCATTTCCCTTACATCGACGCCGTCGAAATATACGCTTCCCGCAGTGCAGTCGTAATATCTCCCGATGAGGTTTATCAACGTGGTCTTCCCGGCTCCCGTCATGCCCATTATTGCTATCGTGCTGCCGGGTTTCGCATCTATATTTATATTTTTCAGCACGCTGACCCCTTCATAGTCGAAGCACACATCCCTGAACTCCACATGTCCGCTTATCTTTTTCGGTAATTTCGGTTCCGGGCAGTTCTTTATGTCGGGCTCCTCGGCGAACAGTTTGTCTATCTTCTTTACGGAAGCGATGCACTGGGCCAGGACGCTTGTCAGCCATCCCATCATCCTGAGCGGCCAGATCAGCATCCAGACGTAGTTGCTGAATGCCACCAGCGTGCCCAGCGACATCTCTTTGCCGATGACGAAATACCCTCCCACGGTGATGACGAGCACGGACACAAGATTGGACAGGAACTCGATGAGCGGGTTGTAGTTCGCCATTGATTTCACAAGATCATAATTGATCCTGAAGTTTTCCTCGTTCTGCTTCAGGAACTTGAGTATCTCATGCTTCTCCCTGCCGAAGGCCTTGACGACCCTGACACCGGCAATGTTCTCCTGGGCGGTCATATTGAGCACCGCTCTCTGGTCGCTGATCTTCTCATACTGCTGGCCGACCTGTCTTTCAAGCCTGAACACCACATACTCTATCAGCGGCATCGTCACCAGGCTGACCAGTGCCAGCTTCCAACTGATACTGAACAGGATCACCGCAGCGACGATAAAATAGATGGTCTGTTCCAGGAACAGCATAAAACCGTAACAGATGGCGCTCATTATGTTATCGGTATCTTCCTTTATCCTTGACATCAGCTCTCCAGTGTTGCTCCTGTCAAAGAACGCAAAGGAAAGCTTCTGTATATGGTCAAAGAGTTCTTTCCGCAGATCCACGATCACCCTTGAACTGGACAGATCGAACATGTACTCCTTGGTGTATCCGAGCACTGCACGTCCGAAGGTGATCACGGCCAACGCCAGCAAGGCCGTCCTCAGGTAGGGCATTTCCCCTCCAAGTATGACCCTGTCGATGATCTGGCCGACATAATACGGGTTGAACATATCGAGCACTATGGCCGTCACCAGTGCTGCAAACCCCAGAAAATATGTGAACCAACGCTTTGCTATAAACCTTAGCAGCCGTTTCAATCGAATTCCCCCTTAGCTCCGCGTTCACAAAGCTTAATCGTTTACCGGCAGCAGCCGTTCCATCATCGGCATGTTTCCCGGATCCTGCCGCAGCTACCCATGGATCCCCTGCATTTGATCAAAATCAACTGCCGCCGCACTTATTCAACTGAACTTTTCCTGCCGTACTTCTCAGATCCTGCCATGCTTCACGGAAATGGCCAGCCGCATCAGAAATGAAAAACACCGCAGCTCGTGCCGCGGCCCATCAATAATTAAAGGCCGCGGAGATAACCCACGGCCTGCTTTTTCTGAAATGCTGAACTTCAGAAAGTACTCCCGGGCAAGGCAGGGTTATCTGATGCCATTCCTCTTATATTGAGTTTTGCTGCATTTTCCAGTGTGATCTTTTTTCTGTCGAGTACGCCTGACATCTTCCTGCCTCCTTCCTTTCTGTTTTATAGACTCACATAACGATATCTTAATTTAAAACCGGCCAATAGTCAAGAAGAAATTTACATTCCTCAGTTGCCAAACTTTTTTATAACAAAATATTATTCCAGCTTCTTCAGCCCATCCTTCCGCTCTTTTTTGAGTCCTTCCTGTTCCTCGTCGTATTCTTTTTCCAGCTTCATTAACTTTTCATAAGTACTGTTGTTGATCACGCCCGTCACGTACAGTTTGTTGTCCTTCTGGAACTCCATGACGGCTTTTTTCAGCGAACTGCCGAATATACCGTCCTCGCCGCCGTGATAGTAACCCAGCTTTTTCAGCGCCTTTTCAACGGCCAGGACATCAGATCCGACATCCCCGTCCCTCATCGGATAAAACGGCCTGTTCTCATGGACCACAGTGACAAGCGTATTGTACGGGACGAGTTTGTATAACTCCCTCGCTTCCTTGTTGCGCATCCTGATGCATCCCCTGGAGTTGTTGCTCTTGCCTATGGCCCACGGCTCAGTTGTCCCGTGTATGCCGTACTTCCCCCAGGGCACGTTGAAACCAAGCCACGCGCCTCCGAAGCCTTCACCCCATGTATCCTTGCTTATGATCCTCCATGTTCCCAGGGGCGACGGCGAACTGGGTTTGCCGCCGGACACCTCGTACTTTTTTACCAGCTCGCCGTCTTTATAAACATACATGAGCTTATCATCCAGGTCGATATATAGGTGCCAGCCCTCAGGACTGACATTGTGTTTCGTCTCCTTCGGCTTTTCTTCCTCATACACGGAACTGGCATCCTCACGCTGGTCACTGCTGCCGGTTTCCGGCCTGACGCCTTCGTCCACGGATCCGTTGCCGGTATCCCCACCGGGCCCGCCGCTTTCGGCAGAAGTTTCGATATCCGCATCGGCAGCTGATTGCTCCGGTACATATTCATCCGCATTTTCATCGGACACGTCCGCCTGCTGCCGTTCCGGCCCACTGCAGCTGCAGTTGCCATGTCCGTCGGCATCACCGGTGATCAGGCCGGTTCCTGCGGACACATATTCCGTATCCCTTGCCAAATACACGCAAACCATTTCGGGCATATTCACGGACACATACAGGATCACCGCAATGACAAGCATGAAGTACAGGATCGTATTTATGTTTTTCTCAGACAAGGCATGCACCACCTGACGCATAAATGCACTAATAAAATAATATGCTGTTCCGGAAACAATACAACCGTATACAAGCGGCAGCACAACAGCATTGAAATATTACCGGTTGTTTACCGAATCGTTAAAATATCTTTAAATTACAGGTAAAAGTGCAACTTTTGCAGAATTAATATGTCGAAATAAGTGGTAATGAAACCAATGATTCTGCATAAGGTAAGGAGCCAATGATGAAGAGATTACTGAGCAAAACAACAACAATAATACTGATGACCGCAATGCTGATCACCCTGGCATCTGCGAACGCCTGCGCCTCGGACCGTGATCCGGCGATACCGGCGTCATCCGACGGAAATGGCAGCTTTTCGAATCCTGCTGCCTCAAACACGCTCGCCCTTGCGGCCGGAGTGACTGGCGCAGTCATGAAAAGCACTGCGGTTATGTACGCAAATCCAGTACTGGCCAACAACAGCGCCGTAAACGGCAAGACAGACCAGTCTTCATCGGTCAGTGCAAAAAAGGAGATGCGCGGATTATGGGTGGCAACGGTCGTCAACATCGACTATCCGTCCAAGCCAACTACAGATCCGGAAGTCCTTAAAAAAGAAGCGGTCGAAATACTGGACAATGCGAAGAACACCGGATTGAACGCAGTGTTCCTGCAGGTACGGCCTACAGCCGACGCATTCTATAAATCCAATTTCTTCCCATGGTCCAGGTTCCTCACAGGCACCCAGGGGAAAGCGCCGGACGGCGGCTTCGACCCGCTGGCGTTCTGGATAGAGGAAGCCCATGCCCGCGGCATTGAACTGCATGCATGGATCAATCCTTTCCGCATAACCAAAAAGACCGCATCCGAGGCAAAGCCCACCGTCAGTTCGCTTCATTCCAGCCATCCCGCCCGTAAGAATCCGGGCTGGGTCGTGCAATATTCCGACGGCAACCTGTACTTCGACCCCGGCATCCCGGAGGTACGCAAGCTCGTCGTGGACGGCGTCATGGAACTTGTAAACAACTACGATATCGACGGTATCCATTTTGACGATTACTTCTATCCCGGAAGGGACTTCAATGATTCGAAAACCTATGCGGCTTACGGGAAAGGTTTTAAGAATATAGGCGACTGGAGAAGGGATAACATAAACAAGCTTGTTTCCGATGTATACAAGGCCATCAAGTCGTCGGGCAGGGACGTCCGCTTCGGAATAAGCCCGTTCGGCATATGGGCCAATAAGAAGAACAACTCTCTTGGAAGCGATACCAACGGGCTTGAAACATATTACGACCATTTCGCCGATTCAAGGAAATGGGTGAAAGACGGCATAGTCGACTATATCTGCCCACAGTTGTACTGGAATATCGGCTACAAAGTTGCCGACTACAGTAAGCTCCTCACGTGGTGGAAGGATGTCGCGAACGGTACATCCGTAGACCTGTACATAGGCCATGCCGCATACAAGACCGGCGATACGGACAAAACGAGCCCGTGGTACGGTGTTGCCGAAATAGAAAGGCAGATGCTGCTCAACAGGAATTATCCCGAAGTAAAAGGCAGCCTGTTCTACAACTATACTTCACTGAAAAACAGCCCTGCACTCAGGGCCCTGATCAGGGGAGTCTACGACAGGATCGACGGCAAAACCTCGTCAGAAGTCCAGTTGAAGGTATCGTGGCCTTCAAAGGACATCACGACAAGCTACACCCAGTACTATCTTACCGGCGCGTCGGATCCGTCAAAGCCTCTTTACATCAACGGAAAGCCGGTCGAATCACGTTCACCGAAGGGATATTTCGGCATGCTGGTCGACCTGGCAAAGGGAGCCAACACATTCACGTTCACACAGGAAGGCGCATACGTGACACGCACCATCACCAGGTCCGCCGGGTCTTCCACCGCGGCAAAGATGAGCAAGGCTGAAATAATAGCGTCGTCCGTGTTCCCGCAATCCCAGGAATACCGGATGCCCGGCGAAAAAATAACGCTGTCATGCCAGGCGCCTGCCGGAGCGAAAGTGACCGTAAAGATCGGCAGCAAAACGTACAATATGACGACTGCATCAAAAAGCGGCGGGCTTTATAAAGCTACGTTCACCTATACCTATACAATCCCGTCCTACACCGGGACACCGCGGGTCATCGATCTCGGAGCGCCGGTATACACGATGAGCTACAACGGGACCACCAAATCGGTCACCGCTCCCGCAAAAGTGGGTGTTGTCATGAAGGGCGCCCCGTTCTACGCTGAGGTGCAGAATGAGGACATTGATACGTTTGAAACGCCCAATTCGGCCAACGGCGCCGAATATGAACTCCGCAAAGGCATGGTCGATTACGTGACCGGCATGACAGGAAGCTATGCCCGGCTGGCATCCGGCCTTTGGGTCAGGAAAACCAGCATATCCACATATACTTCAAAGGCAACGCTGAGTCCGAAGGTCACATCGGCAGTATACACGACAGGCAAAAAATGGGATACACTGAAGCTCACGTACCAGTCATCGCTTGCGGCAACAGCCTCATTCGATGGATCGAAGCTGAAAGTGAACATATCTGCGGCAGAATGGGGCGTCATTCCTGCACTGCCGTCGGACGCTCCGTTTTCATCAGCCACATTCTCAAAGAACGGCCACGTAGGCCAGTATGTACTGACATTGAAGTCCGGATCGAACATCGAGGGATATTATATCGAGAAAGTATCGGACGGCATCATAGTCCATATAAAGAGGCCCGTCATTGCATCGCCCGGAGACAAACCGCTTGAAGGAATAACGATCATGCTGGATCCCGGTCACGGCGGAAGCGACACGGGGACCACGGGGCCTTTGGGTACCGAATACCCTGAGAAAAGGATCAACCTCGAAAACGCGCTGATGCTTAAGTCGGAGCTTGAGAAGCGCGGAGCGAAAGTGCTTATGACAAGGACGGCGGACGTGACCATCTCGCTTTCCGACAGGCTGACAGCCTCAAGGGACGCAAAACCCGATATGTTCCTGTCGATACACGCAAACAGCATGGCTGAAAACGTTGACATTTCGAAAATACAGGGCTTTTCCACACATTACAAGGAAGCCATCGCCAAGCCTCTGTCGCAGGCGCTCTGCAATGCTGCCGCCGAAGCAGGGCGCGTCAACAAGGGCGTCCGGTGGGCGAACTTCTACGTCGTGCGCGGCACATGGGCGCCGTCCATGCTGATAGAAGTCGGCTTCGTGCCAAACCCGACAGAGTTCGAGATACTGACCGACGATTTGGAACAGAAATACCTTGCCATGAAACTGGCTGACGCTATCGTGGACTACTTCTCAAGCAAACGTTAACGCCGGTGCCGGAAAAATCGCCGGCCGGTGCGCCGGCAAACCTGTATCTGCGGGAGATGCTCCAACAGATACGACAACCACCGTTGATTCAACCGGAAAAACAGTTCATATACGCCTGTCTCTGATCTAATAAAGAGGCAGGCGTTTGTTTATCCGCGAAAAACCGACGTTTTGTCATCCGTCAGACACTCCCCCTTCCGCCAAACGCCGCATACGGCCGTCAATTTCCCAAAATTGTGAGAAAATTTTTAAAAAGGTATTGACTATAACTTGCATATGTTGTATAGTTAGTTACACAAGTAATGAACCACTTAACTAATCAACGGGAGGTGTTATATTGAAACTGGACTTCAGCGACGAAAAATCGATATATCTGCAGATCGCGGAAAGTATCGAGGACGACATCATAAAAGGCGTAATAGAAGAAGAGACCCAGGTACCGTCTACGAACCAGATGGCGGTAATATACAAAATAAACCCTGCGACAGCAGGCAAAGGCATCAACCTGCTCGTTGACAAAGGAGTTCTGTATAAAAGGAGAGGAATAGGAATGTTCGTTGCCGCCGGCGCCAGAAAGAAGATACTGGAAGAACGGAAAAACAGCTTTTACAGCAGCTATATCGTCACGCTGCTGGAAGAAGCAAAAAAACTCGGGATCGGGACAGACGAGATCATCGACATGATACGGAAAGGAGAGAATACTCATGAGCGATAATATTTTGCTTGAAACGAGATCATTGACAAAACGTTACGGGAAAGTGACCGCACTGAACAATTTCTCGGTAGCGCTGGAGAGCAATAAAATCTACGGACTGCTTGGCCGCAACGGCGCAGGCAAAACGACGCTGCTGGATATAATCACCTCAAGGAGATTCGCAGGCGCCGGCGATGTCAGGCTTTTCGGGCAGGATGCGAAGGAAAACCAGAAGGTGCTGCCCAATGTCTGCTATATGCCGGAGAAAAACTACTTCATACCGGCCATGAAAGTGTTTGAAATACTTGAAACATCGGCAATGTTCTTCGACAGCTTCGATATGGAATATGCCGACGGGCTCTGCGCAAAGTTCGGCCTTGACAAAAGAAAGAAATATAAGGCTCTTTCCAGGGGGTACGAGTCCATATTGCGCATAGTGGTCGGCCTTGCGTCAAGAGCGCCCCTTACGATATTCGATGAACCTGTACTGGGCCTTGATGCGGCAGTCAGAGATCTCTTCTACAGGGAACTGCTGGAAGACTACACAAGCCATCCACGCACATTCATCGTTTCCACTCATCTGATCGAAGAATCGGCAGATGTTTTCGAAGATGTCCTTATAATCAATAACGGAGAACTCATATGCCGTCACCAGGTAGCCGAACTCAGGGAAATGGCATTCTACGTGACCGGCAGGCCGTCAGACGTGGATGCCGCCGTGAACGGTATGAAAGTCATCCACAGCGAAATGGTCGGAAGCGTAAAAGTATCCGCCGTTTTCAATAAAATCAACGATGAAATGAAAAATCGGCTCAAGACATGTAACGTCGATATTTCACCGATACCGGTGCAGAAACTGTTTATCTATCTGACCAACAGTAACAAGGGGGTTTTTCAATGAACAGGATTTCAAAATGCCTTAGGTTTCAGTTAAAGAACATGCTGAAAAGCACACTGTGGTTTTTAATCATATTTTGCCTGGCAGCTTATGGCTTATCGCTGCTGACGTACATCCTCAGCGGCGGAGAGCAGCAGACATTCAGATCGGGTTTATCTGTCGGGGCTGCATTCTACATCTTCGTATATGTTATATCCGATTACAGAACTACTTTCAATTACCTTATGATAAACGGCAACACCAGGACCACGATCTATATTTCGAACATTATCGCAAACATCATACTTTCTGTTGCCATGTCAATATTGTCATATTTATCCGGATTCGCAGATGCCTTTTTCACAAAGGCCCTTTCCGGCATTATTCCTGGGCAGATCTCCATCCTTCAGTTTATCTATCCGGGTTCCGTCGGTGTGTTAGAATTGCCTTATTTGGCTGCACTATTCATATTGATCACAGCATTTTCGAAGCTGTACGGAGTACTTAACTATAAGTTCGGCAAGTATTTCGTCACCATCTTTTGGGTCGGCTTTGGCCTTGCGGTCATATCATTGCCGCTGTCGGGCAGCGACAGCTTCCTAAAGATAGGAACGATCATTGAAAAGTACCTGTGGTTGGGCCATCCGAATGGCGTGCTTCTGGCCCAGGCCAGCTTCATAATAACCGCTTTGGTGTTCGGTGCTGCCGCATACCTGATCTCACGGCGCCAACCGCAGACAGAACCGGTTTCATGACCGCATCGGGCACCAGGCGGCAGTCTAAATGAATAAAGCCGGAAGGAATAACACATGATCAGAATGGCTGCAGCATCCGGACAACTGCACTGGAAATCAGCAATATGCAAGGCGATACATGCCTGACATATTGCTGATTTTTCACTCTTTTCCTGCTTCATCAATCTTTCCGCACATCACCGTTTTCAGTATTGCATGCGTGTCCTGTGCAGTACCTCCACAGTCTTCAGGCAGAAGGAGATCGCCGCATCGATGGCAGACGCTTCCGCAGCTTTGCCGGCAAATGGCGTAGATCCGCCGACCACCGCCAGGACTGCGCCCGTGAGCACAGGCCTGTCCCCTTCTCTTACAAATTGCTGGCTGTAGACCTGCCCAAGCGTGAACAGAATGCTTGTCTCCATCTCGGAAGCCAATACTCCTCCGTCTTTCAGGATGCGCATGTATTCCTCATTCTCCAGGCGTTTCGGCCCCACGAGCATTTCCCTGGCGTAAAAGGAATCCTTTGAATGTACGACTCCGAAAAATACCTCCGGTGATTCGGGATTGTCCGGTGTTTTCACCGCTGCCCCGGTCTCCTCCCATGCTCTGAGCGCGGCTGTCAGAAACTCGAGCGAAGGCACGGCAGGCATTTCCACAGGGAGGTACCTGGCTGAGACCGATTCGTCCTTCACACTGCCTGTCGGCACGACAACAGATCCAGCCGGCACACGCTCCGGCTGCATGGAACCCGATGTTCCTATCCTTATTAGATTCCGCGCCCCGAGATTTAACAGTTCGTTTATGATTATATCAGCACTTGGCGCACCCATGCCTGTGGATATCACGGCCATATCGATGTCCCCTGCCCCGGACTCCATCCTGCCAAGGTACAGGTTATGGTTCCTCGGATGTTTCTTAACGGCCACATCTTTCCACATCGACGCGATCTTTTCCGCCCGGCCTTCTGAGCCAGGCAGCAGTACATAGCGCCCGTGGCCGCCGTTTCCTTCGAAATCGCCTTTTTCCGCATTGATATGGAACGGTACGGATCCATCCATGCCCAACACCCCTTCCTTTGCCGGTATATCAGTCCATTCCGGGCATTGCCGGCTACTGCCGCAGAATGCGTTAAGTATTACAGATGTCGTGTGAATACACAAAAATATCGTTGCGCCTGGTCCAGCCCGTCGCGTTCCAGAAAGCATTGCCCGGCTCATTGTCCCGGAACACGAAAATATGGCATTTATCTATACCTGCCGCCTTAAGCTGTTCGAGGTTCTTCCGGACCAGCATGGCGCCTATGCCTCTGCCCCTGTATTCGGGCAATACCGCAGTGTGGTAGATGTAACCTCTCCTGCCGTCATGGCCGCACAGGGACGTGCCGACTATCCTGTCCGCATCCTTGTAGCACCAGCTTAGGCCGGAATTTCTCAGTAAAAAGCCAAGTATGCTGTTTTCGGAATCGGCTTTGCTGACACCGACTCCGGGAGTATTCTTCCATAGTTCGACGATTTCGTAATAGTCGTCCGGATGGATTTCCCTCATGCCTGTATCTATATCCAACCGGATCCAGTACAGGCACCTGCCGTCCACGATTTTATCCAGGACGCCGCCGTTGTTTTCGATAACACGCCTTGAACCGGTATTTCCCTCATAACATATTATAAGGGCACGGGGGATATTTATCTCCGCCGCCTTCTTGAGCATTTCCCGAAGAATTATCGTCCCGTAGCCTTTCCTTCTTTCAGAAGGCCGGATGCAATAACCGATATGCCCTCCCTCTTTCCTGAGCTTACCGGTTAGGTACTTCCTGAGCTTGGCCATCCCGACGGGCCTTCCGTCAGCAAACAGCCAGTAAACCGCCTGCGGGACAAATCCCGGCATAAGCCCTATCCCTCGCGACATGTCTATCCATCGGTATATAAGGTCCTTGAAATCCTCTGGTTTCGTATTGTATGCACTGTTCTGGAACCCGTTTTCACCGGGGCCGATCTCATGCAGCATTTCAAGCACGTCATACCCGTCCTGCGGAGAACACTCGCGCAGTTCGATCTCCGGCATTCGTCCGTTCGATCCGGTATACAGTCTGCTGTCAAAAGTCCCGTTTCTCATTTCAGCCTCCACATTTAATTTTTCGTATCATCCGGCATATTTTGAATATCACCCGGCGCCAAGCAATACTGTCCCGAGTTCCTCCACTGTCTCAACCACCAGTGAAGCGCCGGCATCCTGCAGTTCCTCACGGCTGCCGTAGCCGAACAGGACGCCTATGCAGTCAAGTCCTGCTTTGCGCGCGCCTATGACGTCATGCTCCCGGTCGCCTACCATGACCGCCGGCGAAGGTTCGCCGATGCCGGCCCGGTCAAGCGCGTACACGATCACATCGTCCTTGCTGATCCTGGGTCCGTGAAGATCCGCGCCGCATACGAACCGAAAGTACTTCCTGATATCAAAATGTTCGAGTACGACTTCAGCGAACACTTCCGGTTTTGCGGTCGCCACGATCAGCTGCCTTCCATCCTCCGACAGTTCCCTTAACAGGTCATCCATACCTTCGATCAGCCGGTTTTCATAGATCCCTTTTGCCCTGTAATACTCCCTGTATTTCTCGATGGCCTTCAGCGCCATTTCATCGTCGAAACCGTAAAACTTCCTGAAAGATTCCTTGAGCGGCGGGCCGATAAACCTGTACAGTGTACCGGGATCATCGGCGCGTATCCCGAAATGATCCAGGGCATAAGCCACTGACTTCGTGATTCCTTCGGCCGGATCCGTCAGTGTCCCGTCCAGGTCGAACAAAATGTACTCTTTATTCCTCATCTCATTTCCCTTTGCTGCCAGTCAGCGTTTTTCTCATGTTTATGGTTATCAATCATAATACATACTTTCCATGCTGTCATGATAAATACATCTGGTACCGCGGCATCCGGTCAGTCCACCAGTTTGCGGTAATTCTCCATCAGCATGATGAAATCGCGGCTGTTCCCGCCCGTATCAGGATGGTATCTCTTTGCAAGCTCCCTGAACCGCCGCTTGATATCCTCAGCGGCGGCATCCGGCGGAAGCCCCATCCATCTGAGGATCTCCGGATCGTACAGGTGGGACCCCGTGATCCCGTTCTCGGTGTAGTACCTGTAATATACATTGAAGAAAAACTCATCGACGACATTCTTATACTCTTCCCTGTCCATCGCCGCCAGGTCCTCAAGCCTGTATTTTGCCAATGGATTGCTTTTGTCGCCCAGGTTGAAAAAATCACCCCAGACCAGCCTGACACGGCTTCCTTTAGCCAGGTTTCCCTTCGACATGATGTCTTCGCCGTAATTGGCCGCATGGAAGGATCCGCCGAAACGTATCCTGATCTCAAGTTTCTTCAGTTTCCTCAGTTTTCTTTTGATTTCATCAAGCCGCTCCTGGTCCGGCATCGGTCGATCCTCCCCTATACAGCATTTTCTGCGTGTTCCCGGGACAATGCCGCTGCTCTTGCCAAATACATGCAGTGGATGATCTTACGATGTGTGCAGCCATTGTATGCCAAGTTCACCTTATCATATTTATTTCAGTTTTGAAAATAGCGTTCCAAGCAGTTCATCTCCATGGTCCTGCGAAAGTTCCCAGAACATGACGCCTCCAAGTCCGTTTGTTTTGACGTAGGAAACCTTGTGCTCCAGCGATTCGGGATCGTCGTACGTGATAAAATGCTTCCCGTTCCAGAGGTACGGGGCTTTCGCGCAGTCATCCCAGTACCTTCTGAAGCCGTTTTTACCGATATACTTCAAAACAAGTTCCCTGTAACTGTAAAAAGCGCATTCCGAGGTCACGGACGCATACAGCCCGTTCGACGAGCCGTCCGCGACATCCCATCCCCTGCCGTAGAAGGCGCATCCCAAAACCAGTTTGTCCGCAGGTATCCCGTTGTCCAGGCATATCTTCACTGCTGTATCGGCAGAAGGTACGCCGGTTTTCCCCTTCGGTCCGAAAAGGCAGGTATGGTGGCCGGTCTCTTTTGAAGAACCGTGTGCGAAATCATATGTCATCAGGTTCATGTAGTCCAGTATCCCGGATATGCTCTTCAGATCATAGAAGCGCAGTGTATATGCCGTCCCTCCAAGAGCGGCCGTCAGCAGGTACCTTTTCCCATCTTCGGCTCCGCACCTGTCAAGTTCCCGTCTCAGTTCCTCCAGCAGAAGGTTGAAATTCTCCCTGTCCTCGGGCCGCGATCTGATCCCTGCGTCGGAAGAACACGGGTATTCCCAGTCGATGTCTATACCGTCAAAAGAGTTTTGTCTTATAAATTCGGCTGCTGATTTAGCAAACAGCGATCTCGATCCGTCGGTCAGCGCCGCGTCGGAAAACCCGTCGGCACCCCAGCCGCCTACCGAGATGAGCACCTTCAGGTGAGGAAACCTCCTTTTCACAAGCCTGATCTCGTCCAGTTTGTCCAGTTCCTCTGCTGATATGAGGCCGTCCCTGACCAGGGCGAAACTGTAGTTGATGTGCGTGAGGTATTCGCCTGTTATGCTGCCGGCGTTCCAGTCCATCCTGCTGTAAAGGTAGGCTGATATGACCTGGTTTTTATCCATCATTTTTCCCCCTTTCCCTGATACGGCATTAATACATTTATATCATATGCCGACTGTCGGAACAAGAAAAGTTTCCTTTTCCTGCCGTTTATAGATTATATTTATGTTCACTATTGACCTTCCCACTACGGGAAGGTTTATAGTAGTAGTAGAAAATACCGGCCGCGTATTTTTATAAAGGAGGGAGTGCCTGACCTCGTTTTTTATTCCGGAATAAGCAAAGATGTCTTTTATGAACGTTCAAAATTCCATGGATTATTGCATAATCTGCCCGGACGGTTCATTTTGAAGATGATGAAAATCTAAGGAAGAGTGAGATATTTAAAGAAAAATGAAGATCTAACAGGAGGTCTGTTCATTTGAAAATAAGCGAATTCGCAAAAATGAACAATGTGACTGCGAAGATGCTGCGTCATTATGACGAGATCGGCCTGCTCAAGCCGGCATACATTGACGAGGCGACAGGCTACCGTTCATATGACGCAAGCCAGTCCAACTGTCTCAACTGGATCATAATACTCAAGGAGCTCGGTTTTACTCTGTCCCAAATCAGGGAGATGCTGAACGGGCCCGTCGATGCGGGGAAGATGATACGGGAAATGAAACAGAAGCGCATCGAGATATCTTCAGTACTCAATGAGATGATACAGAGGAAAATCGAGATCGACCATCTGATCAAAATTCTTGAGAAGGAGGGCTTTCATATGGATAAAAAAATAAACCTGCTGGATATTTCCCAGGACAGCGTGCATGAGATCAAAAAGAACATGCCGAACATGGAGGTATTCCTCGAAGAGGCATACAGTATCGCAGATGCAAGTGGTGACAGCAAATACATAACGATATTCCGTTTCGATATCAACCATTTCAAGCAGCTAAACGACGACTACGGCTTTGACGTCGGTGACAGGGTCATAGTCGCATGTTACAACATCATAAAGGAAAACATCGAAAAGTATTTTGAAAGGTATGCGATAGGCCGTGCCCACGGCGACGAATTCATAGTATTCGCCCCGGTCGGAAGGGAACTGGCTGAAAAAGCGGCCCAATCCATAATCCAGGGTATGTCGCAGTTCGACTTTTCACAGATCGGCAGCGACAGGCAGGTAAAATGCTGCATAGGCGGTGTAACAGGGCAGAACGATCTTACGATAATACGCAAGATGATCGACCAGTCTATTGAAGTAATATATGAAGCAAAAGGAAAAGGGCCGAATTCAGTTGAAATCCAGATATTCGGATAGAGATACGCAGACAGGGGCCGCAGTTATTTGATTATCCTGTCCGAAACCCTT
>DAOSCC010000014.1:0-8345 GCA_035361135.1 Clostridiales bacterium
GTCGACCTGGAAGGGGATGACTTCGACATCATATCGCTGCATGGCTCGTGGGCGAGGGAAAGGCATATACAGAGGATCCCTGCAGGACTGGGGAAAAAGGTGTTCTCTTCGAACCGCGGAGAGCCAGGCCATCAGTGCAACCCTTTCATAGCTGTCGTCGGATCCGATGCGACGGAAGATTTCGGTGAAGTCTACGGTTTTAACTTTGTTTATTCCGGTAACTTCTGTGCCTGCGTCGAAGGCGGACAGTTTGAAACGACCAGGGTGGTCATGGGCATCAACCCGACTGATTTCGAATGGCTGCTGGAGCCCGGTGAGCAATTTGTTGCCCCTGAAGTCGTAATGGTTTATTCATATCAGGGCATCGGCGCTATGACACGGACTTTCCATGACCTGTACCGCGGCCATCTTATAAGGAGCCCGTACAGGAACGAAAAGCGTCCTGTCCTTATCAACAACTGGGAGGCAACTTATTTTAACTTCGATACCGAAAAGCTGCTGGCGATAGCAAAGGAAGCGTCCGCTCTCGGCATCGAGATGCTGGTAATGGACGACGGCTGGTTCGGCAGACGCAACGATGACAATTGCTCACTCGGCGACTGGGTCGTAAATGAAGAGAAATTAAAAGGCGGGCTGAAGGCTCTCGTTGATGAAGTGAACAAGCTTGGCATGAAATTCGGTATCTGGTTTGAGCCTGAAATGATCTCTCCTGATTCGGACCTGTACCGTGCCCATCCTGACTGGTGCATACACATAGAAGGCCGCGCTCCCGGCCTGGCGCGAAACCAGCTGGTTTTGGATCTGACAAATCCCGAAGTTGTCGAAACTGTTTACGGCATGATGAAAAAAGTACTGACGGAAGCCAACATTGCTTATGTGAAGTGGGATATGAACCGCCCTCTGAGCGATCTTGGCAGCAACTGGCTGCCGCGCGAAAGGCAGGGCGAGCTTTGCCACCGGTACGTGCTTGCTGTCTATCGGATGCTGGATCGCCTAACGACCGATTTCCCGTACATCCTGGTCGAAGGCTGCTCAGGCGGCGGTGCAAGGTTTGATCCGGGCATACTGTATTACTGCCCGCAGATCTGGTGCTCCGACGATACCGATGCAATAGAACGCCTGGCAATACAGCGCGGCACTGCCATGGTGTATCCGCTTTCCACGATCGGGGCGCATGTGAGCGACTGCCCCAACCATGTCCTCGGCAGGACAACACCCTTTGAGACAAGAGGATACGTGGCGCTGGCGGGAACGTTCGGGTATGAACTTGATGTGACGAGGATACCGAAGGAAGACAGGGAAATGATCCCTGAACAGATAAAGATGTATCACAAGTACAACGACCTGGTCCGCGAAGGCGACTACTACAGGATCGCCGATTACTGCGAGAATCACCTGTATGATGCGTGGATGGTCGTGTCCAAGGATAAAAAGGAAGCGCTTGTTACATATATACAGGTGATGCAGAGGCCGAACTACAAGAGCCGCAGGATACGCCTGAAAGGGCTTGACGAGGATACCGTCTACAGGGATGAAAAGACCGGAGAAACATACTCAGGCAGCGCACTGATGTATGCCGGTATAAATATCACAGGCCTGCACGGCGATTTCAAAGGGAAGCTGATCTACTTTACGGCAGTATAAAGCGGAAGTTTCCGGTTTGGGACCCTGGACGATATTTTTCGTATATTGGTATGTTAAAGGCTGTAAAAGTTTATAGATAGGGGATGTGAATATGAAAACAGGTATAATCGTTTATTCCCATACCGGGCATACGCTGTCGGTTGCCCAGAAACTTGAGCAGGCCATAAAAGCTGCGGGACATGCAGTCAGCCTGGAAAGAGTGGAGCCCGTGGACGACAACCCGAATTCGAACGCGCCTGTTCAGCTTAAATCAATGCCGGATGTATTGCAGTATGACGCGGTGATTTTCGCATCGCCGGTACATGCATTCTCCCTGGCGCGTGCTATGAAGACGTATCTTTCGCAGCTGCCCGATATGACCGGCAAAAAAGTCAGCTGTTTTGTGACACAGCAGCTGAAGTGGCCGTGGATGGGCGGATACCATGTGGTCCGCCAGATAACTGAGGTATGCAGGGCGAAAGGTGCTGAGATCATATCGAGCGGTGTCGTCAATTGGTCGCGGAAAAACCGCGAAAGACAGATAGACGATATTGTACGCAGGCTAAGTATATTGTGAGGTGCGACAGATCATACGGTTTGCCGTACGTACCCTTTAACAGTCATGGAGCCTCATATGAAAACCAAACCGCAGTCGTGGACGAACTGCGATAAAGGGATACGCGATTATATTACGGGTCTGGTGGATTTGTTCAGGCACAGGCTGGGCAGCAACCTTGCCGGTGTCTATCTCCATGGTTCATTGGCGATGGGCAGCTACTTCCCGCCCAAGAGCGATATCGACCTCATAATCGTCGTTTATAATGGTCTTGATGCCGGTTTTGCCGGAAGCCTCAACCGGTCGATTGCCGGATATGCGGAAAAAAGACCGACAACCGGAAGTATCGAGCTTAGCGTGATAACGCTCGGGACTGCACGGACCGTGCCTTCCCAAATGCCGTATGAACTGCATTACAGCGAGGCATGGCACCGCATGGTGCTCGACGACCGTGTCGAATACGGCAAACATTTTACCGACCCCGACCTTCCCGCACACCTGATGTGTGTGAAAAAACGTGGAGTGTGCCTGTATGGAAAGCCTGTCGATGAAGTTTTCGGCGAGGTTGACTGGAATGATTTCATGAAGTCGGTGCTTGCGGATTTTGACTGGACCGTTTCGGATAAGAACATATGTGAATCGCCGTATTACTGCATCCTGAATATCTGCCGTGTCTTACAGCTGCTTGAGGAGGACGGAAGACAGATACTCAGCAAATATGAAGGCGGTTTGTGGGGTATCAGGAATCTGCCTCAGGAATATTCGGCGCTCGTCGGGAAGGCATTGGAGGTCTATAGCTCGGACAGGGCGGTCGATGAGGCTGAGAGGAAGACCGGCGGCGTGACCTGGGACAGGGCAGAACTGCTGGCTTTCCGCGATTATGCGAAAAGCCGGAGAGAGAGAAATCGAAAGTGACCTGGCTTACATTGATGAACTTGCCGAAACTAACTGATGAGAACTGCCGATATCAATTATGATATCAATCTGGAAATGAGAGGAGTGGGACATGTGACGAGGGAAGTCATACAAATCGGACATCATGGCCGGACAATATATGGCATAGCTGAATTCCCTGATGGGACGGGCAAGTGGCCGATCGTTATATTCTGCCACGGATTCAACGGTTCTGCGGACGATTTCGCAGAATACAGCGAGTACCTGGTATCCAGAGGCGTGGCTGCTTATCGTTTCGATTTCTGCGGAGGATCCGTAAACTCCAGGAGTAGTCTCAAGACATATGAAATGTCTCTGTTTACTGAAAAAGAAGATTTGATTGCTGTCCTGGAAAACGTCAGGAAATGGGACCGAGTGGACGCAAACAACATATTCGTGTTCGGAATGAGCCAGGGCGGAGCAGTCGCGGCACTGACAGCCGATGAGCACGGTGCGGATATAAAGGGCCTGGTTTTGGACTTTCCTGCGCTTTGCATTCCGGATGACTGGAACAAACGGTTCCCGACACGAGAGAGCATACCCGATCTGTACGAATTCTGGGGAGTGACGCTTGGCAGGGCGTATTTTGAAGCGGTCCACGGATACGACATTTTTGAACATATAGGGAAATATGACCGGCAAGTGCTGATATTCCACGGCGACAAGGATAATGTCGTACCTGTCGGATATGGACAGAGAGCGGCTTCACTATATCCCAATGCAAAAATTGAAGTATACCAGGGAGAAGGGCATGGCTTTTCAGCACCCTATCACTGGCGCGTGATAGAGAAGACTTATGATTTGGTTATGCAGAATAAATGAAACGTGCTGCCAGGCACATCAGCCGGAAGGGCGGTTGAGACGCTGGAACGGATCTCGTGCCTGGCAACCGGCAAAGGAGGATAAAAATGGCCAATCCATACCTGCCGAACTGGGAATACATACCGGACGGTGAACCAAGAGTTTTCGGAAACAGGGTCTATGTTTACGGTTCACATGACAACGCAGCATCCGGCAAGTTTTGCGACTATAAACTGAAAGTCTGGTCTGCGGACGTGAACGATCTGAATAACTGGATATGCCACGGAGACTCGTTCCATACAAGGGCGGACCGCGACCATGAAAGCGATACGCCATGGACAGACGGCGAACTGTATGCGCCGGATGTAGTCGAGAAAGACGGGAAGTACTACCTTTATGCGTATATTTTCTATACAAAAGGCTGCGTTGCCGTGAGCGACAGGCCGGAAGGACCGTTCAGACTGATTTCACAGTACAGCGTTCCTGCCGTCTACGAGAACGATATGGATAAAGGGGTCTTCTGCGATCCGGGCGTATTGGTGGATGATGACGGCAGAGTCTATGTTTACTGGGGATTCGAAAGGTCATACATGGCTGAGATAGATCCGGACAACATGCATGAGATCCTGCCCGGATCGGTCAGGAAGGATATAATCCCGGCAGGAAACAGGCCGAGCGATTTTTATGAGGCATGTTCGCCGAGAAAGATCGGAGATACGTATTACCTGATCTACTCGCCCAGGAAAGGAAGCCGGCTGGACTATGCGGTCAGCAGGTCGCCAATGGGCCCGTTCGAATACGGCGGCACCATCATCGATAATGGTATCGATTATCCTGGCGGGAACAACCATGGCTCCATATGCAAAATAAACGGCCAGTGGTATATTTTCTATCACAGGATGACCAACAATTCTGTCTTTTCAAGGCGTGCCTGCGTCGAACGCATTGAGATCCTCAGCGACGGAAGGATCCCGCAGGTCGAGATGACATCACTGGGTTTTGAAAAGTCTCTTTCCCCGTACCGATATACGCCGGCTGACATTGCATGCGTGCTGAAAGGCGGATGCTACATAACTGAGAGGAACATTTTCCAGCGGCCCGTAGTCAATATTACGAATGGATGTGTCGTCGGCTTTAAATATTTTGATTTCGGAGAAGATTACTCCAGCAGGACCATGGAATTCTCGGCCAAAATCAGGGGCTGCGGCTCGGAAGGACAGGTCAGGATCCTCATCGACGACTGGAAAGACGGCATGGAAATTGGCAGATGCGATATTGGCCCGGATGACGGGATCCTTTATTCAGTCGTGCGGTGCGTGACTGGAAGGCACGCATTGTATTTCGTTTTCGAGGACAAATACGGCGACGTCTGGGAGTGGGCAAAAGGAGGCTTCGAAAACAGGCCGATCTGCGAACTGGAGGGTTTTGTGTTCAGCAAATAATGCTGCAGGACGCGTCAAACAGAGGGATGGCTGAGATACGGGGACGGTTTTCCTGCCCGGTGTACCCGGCAGCCATAAGGGAAGTCGATATGCACTTTAAGGAAGCCAAATCGATATTGTCGTCACAGAACGGTATGAATATATACCGTGGCTGCAGCCATGGCTGCATTTACTGTGACAGCAGGAGCAAATGCTACAACATGGAGCATGAATTCGAAGACATAGAAGTCAAGGTCAACGCGCCTGAACTGCTGGAAGCTGCGCTGAAAAAGAAGCGCAAAAAGTGCATGATAAGCACAGGCAGCATGTGTGATCCATATATGCACATCGAAGAAAAGCTGGGCTATATGAGAAAGTGTCTCGAGATCATAGACAAATATGGTTTCGGCGTTACCGTCCTGACAAAATCCAACCGCATACTCAGGGACCTGGACCTTTTGACAAGCATAAACAGGAGATCCAAATGTGTTGTCCAGATGACGCTTACTACATACGACGAAAACCTCTGCAGGATCCTGGAGCCTGCTGTCTGTACAACCAGGGAACGTTTTGAGGTGCTGAAGATCATGAATCAGAACGGTATTCCAACGGTCGTATGGCTGGACCCGATCCTGCCTTTCATAAACGATACGGAGGAGAATCTGAGAGGCATCCTGGACTACTGCGCCAAGTCGAAAGTATATGGGATCATATGTTTTGGCATGGGTATGACATTGCGCGAAGGCAACAGGGAATACTTTTATTCGAAACTCGATGTACATTTTCCGGGTCTTAAGCAGAAGTACCATAAAAAATACGGTTACAGTTACGAAGTAACGAGCGACAACAACGATAAACTAATGGACATTTTTTACAGAGAGTGCAGAAAACACGGCATAGTCTGCGATAATGCCAAGATTTTCAGATACCTGCATACATACGAGGTCAGGCAGCCGGAGCAATTGAGCTTTTTCGATTGAGATACGGGAACATTCAGGCATGGGACAGTACGTGATATTTTTAATGATAACATTATATTCACTTGCGGCGTGACAACTGCAGGGATAAAATCAAACAAACGGTATATCCCGGGTGCTACGGCATCCGGAGCGACTTATCGACGTAAGGAATGATCCGATATGTACCTGGAATTATGTGCGTTGTTGAAAAAACCTGATCTGTATGAGAGAACACACGAGAAGTTCTGGAATGATCCGCATATATCCAAAGGGATGCTGGAAGCCCATCTGGATCCCAACACCGACGCTGCGAGCCGCAGGCCCGAGTTCATCGACCGGTCTGTCGAATGGATCATTTCCCTGCTGCCGGAAGGGGCAAGCCTGCTGGATATCGGCTGCGGACCCGGGCTATATACGAAGCGCTTTGCGGACAGGGGATTCAGCGTCACGGGCATGGATCTCTCGGAGCATTCCATTTCCTATGCCCGGGAACATGACAAAAAGAGCAATTATGTTTTTATGGATTACCTGCAGATGGACTACGAAAATGCCTTCGATATGATCACACTTATTTATTGCGACTATGGAGCGCTGATACCCGTTGAGCGCGCCGGCCTGCTGCAGCGCGTTTACCGGGCGCTGAAGCCGGGAGGCAGGTTCCTTTTCGATGTTTTCACGCCAGTCTACACCTCAGGCATACAAGAAGGCACATCATGGGAAATCTGCCGGCAGGGCGGATTCTGGAGCGATGAACCCTATATCTGCCTGAACGCGCAATATCGCTATAATGAAAACATCTCTCTCGACAGGTATGTTATTATAAAAGAGAACGCGGTGCACTGCTACAATATATGGGACACCAGCTTCACAACGGACTTCCTTCTGAGCGAGGTACTACCGGCAGGATTCATATATGACGGGTTTTATGCCGATGTGGCCGGAAACCCTTATTACGAAGGATCGGAAACATTATGCGCTGTGTTCAGGAAATAAAAATGGTACCTGGCACGGCGGCAGTCACTTATTATAAAGAGTATTGGACAATTGGCGGCCGAATGTCGCTTCATTAAGACTGGAGGATTGGAATGGCGAAACCGGACATCACCCTGAGGCTTGAACGCCCCGAAGATTACCATGCTGTTGAGGAACTGACGCGCGAAGCGTTCTGGAGAAGTATCCGAGGTTTCTGTGACGAACATCTGCTTGTGCACAGGCTGCGCAAAGTCCCGGTTTTTATCCCGGAACTTGACTATGTGGCTGAGGCGGACGGCAGGATCGTGGGCAACATTATTTATACGAGGGCCAGGATCGAGGATCCATCCGGGATAACACACGAGGTGCTCACGTTCGGACCTCTCAGCGTGCTGCCGGAATACCAGAACATGGGGGTCGGCAAAGCCCTGATGCTGCATACGTTTGAGAAAGCCAGAAAACTTGGTTACCGTGCCATAGTGATATTCGGACATCCTGATTATTATCCCCGCGTCGGGTTCAGGCGGGCGTCAGAGTTTGGCCTTACCACCTCCGACGGGAATACTTTCGATGCCTTCATGGCGCTGCCGCTGTATGAGGGAGCGCTTGACGGCATCCAGGGACGTTTTTTCATCGATCCGGTTTTTGAGAGCCTTGACGATAAGGATGTGCTGGAGTTTGACAAGAGCTTCCCGCCAAAGGACAGGTATGTCCCGGTCCCCATAGAAGTATTGCTTGACCGCCTTGATGCCGGCGCAAGGGAAGCTGTCGAAGGACTGGGCTGCACTTATCTTGACGAATTTACCCACAGAAGCGAGCGTGATATTTCATCTGCAACGGGTCTGGATGAAAAGGCGATGGACATAGTCCGCCAGGTTATGCTGGAACATGGCTGGCGGTGGGGATCAAAATAAAAGAATGGTGTTGAAAGCGAGGGAAAGTAGTGCGGCAGGATTTCACAGGTGTAACGAAGGAGGAACTTTCTGAACTGTTTCCGGTAAAACTCGAGAAGCATGATCCCGCATGGAAGGATCATTATGCGGCTGAAGCGGATTTCCTGCGGTCTGTTTTCGGCGATAA
>DAOSCC010000014.1:8445-19830 GCA_035361135.1 Clostridiales bacterium
ACCCAACTGGCCCGTGCAGAATTCCCGGGCAGATATGCACCATAGCAAACATATGGTAAGCGAAAATACCGTTGTGAAGCTCAGGGACCCGATCCCATTCAGTTGGCGATGACGACATTAAGGCATCTGTTAATCCCTCCGTCTTACCGGTATGTGAATATCAGGACATAATATCCCGGTGATATTACCGGGATATTACATTTATGTTACGAATCAAAATCACCTCGGAATATTTCACAATGCCGGCGAATCTATATTACAAAAGCAGAAATGTATTATAAAACCAGAAATGTATTATAAAACCAATGGAGGGAGAAATGGTATGAAAAACGGGATAAGAAAGCTTATTTCAGTTGTTCTGTGTTTTACACTGCTTTTCTCTGTTTCGTCTTTGGCTTTTGCAAAGTCAGCGCAGTCGAACTCCAAACAGTTCAAAGACGTAAAACCAGGCCACTGGGCATATGATGCCATCATGTGGATGCTGGAAAGGAGCATCATCGACGGCGTCGGAGGCGACCGTTTTGATCCGAACGGTATAGTTACCAGGGCACAGTTTGCCAAGATGATGGTAAACACTCTCAATCTGAAAAAATACTCCCCGGAAACGCCTTCGTTCCTGGATGTAAAGAAGAATTCGTGGGAGTACCCGTATGTGGAAAGCGCCAAGCCATACCTCACAGGCTTCAGGACTTCCAGCGGAGATTACTTCAAACCGTCGCTGGCGGCGGTCAGAGAAGACATGGCTGTTGCACTTGTCAATGCACTTGGCTATCAGGGTGAGTCAATAGATACAAGTATCCTTAACCAGTTCGCAGACAAGGACCAGATCTCTCCGAACCTCAGGAAGCACGTTGCATTGTCGGTCAAGTACGGCCTTATTGTGGGGAAAACGGAAAACGGCAGGCTGCTGTTCGATCCGCAGGGCAATCTGACGCGTGCACAGGCGGCCGTTCTTCTGAAGCGTGCATTTGAGAAGAACGAAGAGAAAGTGACATATGATGAAGAAAAAGTCACCTATGACCCGAACACCGGTTATACGTACGAGAGGCCGATAATAGAACTCAAAACGGAAAACAATGTGCAGGTGATCAGGTGGAACCGGATAGAGTCTGATAAATTCAGGGAGTACAGGGTCGTGATCTCTAAAAACGATGATACTCCCCAGTACCCGGATAATGGTTACCTCTACACAATCACGGACAGGAACAGGACATATGCCGTTATCGACAACACCGATAAGTACAATGGCGGCGATTTCGGCAATTACCTCACCAAAGGGCAGACCTATTATATAAGCGTGACGGCGGTATACTCCGACAGGAATGTGCCGGGGAACACGGTCAGCTTTGTCTATAACGGTCCTGAGAACCCTGAACTGTACGTGGCGCCTGATGTCAGTTCTTCCGTGGAGAACGGGAAACTGGTGTTGAGATGGAACAGGATCGATTCGCCCAAGCTGACAGGATATATTGTTTCGGCATCCAAGAATGACAGCACTGTAACATACCCGGAGAACGGCTACCTGTATAAGATCAATGATGTAAACAGGACTTACGCGGTGATAGATAACTCCACCAGGTATACCGACGGCGATTTCGAAGGCTATTTTATCAATGGTGAGCAGTATTACTTCAGTGTGACGGCTGTTTACAATGATAAGTCGGTGACCGGCAACACCATAAGGTGCACGTATGTCGGCGAAGACAGCCCGGAACTGTTCCCGGCGCCGCAGGTGAGCGCAGCGTACGAAGACGGCAAGCTGGTGGTGAAGTGGAACAAGCTGGATTCTTCGCTTCTGACGGAATACCGTGTTGTCATCTCGGAGAAAAGCGATAAACCCGCATATCCTGCAAACGGCTATTATGATCAGGCTTATGGTAAAGATACCACATCGGTTGTCATCGACTCTGCCAAACAGTATCACAACGGAGATTTTGAAAAACTCACCTATGCAACTGAGTATTATATAAGCGTAACAGCGGTATATGGCAATAAATATGTCGCAGGGAATGCGGTCAAGATCCTTTACCTGATAAATGACCAGCAGGCGGAATAACAGCAAAGGCGGTACGGATTCGAAAACAGGAAGCGGCAGAAAGGAATGCAGCAGGCGAGGGGCAAAAAAGCGTCCCTCGTTTGCTGTTTTTACTTGACACTTTCTGATTTCCAAATACAATGATAGTATGTTAATTATTGCATTAAACCTAAATGGATACAAACAGACGGGATGAGGTAATTATGGGCGGTATATTCGGTGTTGTCTCAAAAAACGACTGTGTAATGGATCTGTATTTCGGAACTGATTACCATTCGCATCTGGGTACGAGCAGGGGCGGAATGGCGGTGTTTTCCGGAAACGGATTTTCCGGATATATACACAATATCGAGAATATTCAATTCCGGGCGAAATTCGAGAGCGATCTTGCCGAGATGTCCGGAAACATGGGCATAGGATGCATCAGCGATACCGAGGCGCAGCCGCTTACGGTGTGCTCCCACCATGGACACTATGCGCTGACGACCGTCGGTCGCGTAAACAACATCGACGAACTGGTCAAAAAGGCTTTTCAACGCAATTATATACATTTTCTCGAGATGAGCAGGGGCGAGATAAACCCCACGGAACTGGTCGCCGCTCTCATCGATCAGGAAGAAACCATCAAGGATGGTATCCTTGGAGCGCAGGAAGCAATAGACGGTTCGTGTACGATGCTCGTCCTTACCCATGAAGGCATCTATGCTGCAAGGGACCGGTTGGGCAGGACGCCGCTGCTGGTGGGGAAAAAGGACGAATCGTACTGTGTTTCGCTTGAATCCAGTGCGCTTCCGAACCTTGGGTACAGCCTGGAATATGAACTGGGGCCGGGCGAGATAATTTTGCTGACGCCTGAAGGGATCGTGCCCTTGGCGCCGCCAAGGCAGGAAATGAAGATATGCGCGTTCCTGTGGGTCTATTACGGCTACCCTGCGTCCACCTATGAGGGCAGGAATGTGGAGATAATGAGGTACAAATGCGGGCAGGCCCTTGCCAGGGGCGACACCAGGGAGGTGGATGCCGTAGCGGGAGTCCCTGATTCCGGCATTGCACACGCGCTGGGTTATTCCAATGAATCAGGCATACCGTATTCCAGGCCTCTTGTTAAGTATACTCCGACATGGTCAAGAAGTTTCATACCCCAGGAGCAGAGTGTCCGGAGCCTTGTTGCAAAAATGAAACTCATCCCGATACCGGAACTTATCAGGAATAAGCGGCTGCTTATCTGTGACGACTCCATAGTCCGCGGGACACAACTGGGACAGACTGTAGCGCTTCTGCATTACTTCGATGCCAGGGAAGTACATGTCAGGCCGGCGTGCCCGCCGCTGCTGTTCGGGTGCAAATACCTCAACTTTTCAAGATCGCGTTCGGAAATGGACCTGATCACACGACGTTCCATAGTGGAGATCGAAGGCCGTGAGCCCTCCGGCTTTGATGAGTACTGTGATCCCAAAACCGAAAAATACCATTGCATGGTGGAGTGCATCAGAAAGAAATTGAGTTTTACAAGCCTCAGATTCCAAAAGCTTGAGGATATGATCGATGCCATAGGCCTTCCGGCGTGCAAGGTCTGCACATATTGCTGGAACGGCAGGGAATGATCCGCAATGACCGGATCAAGGCTGTAATTTATATTCAGTCCACATCAGGCACGACTTTCACCGGAGGGACTTCCAGCTTTTCAGGGCTCTCGATCAGAGTTTTGTAAAGCTTGACTGCTGAGGCGAAATAGTGGCCGTCGACGATCCTTTCATCACACACTATCCTCATCGTTATAAACCTTCTGTTGACAATGTTGTTGTCCGAGTCTATGACTTTTTCGGTCCTTTTCGTGCCAAATGAGACGAATACGGATGTCGTACCGAAATCATAAAGGTGATGATATACAGGAGAAATACCCAGTGATCCGACATCGGTTATAAAAACGCTTGTATGGAAAGGACTTGCCTTGTATATGATCTTTGGCATAAGCCCGAAGTAATCCAGGAGTCTGACCACGAACACTATGAATTTCACGATGAAGCCGGGACAAAGCGTAACGATGCGCGCAGTCTTATCTGTCGTGTTGTCGGATTCCGCTTCCTTGTTTTCCTTTACCTGTTGCTCTACTTTCCTGGCTACATCATACAATGTATCTGTCGGTTCGAATTTGAATATTATGGTCGTTTCAGGGCTGTCGAAAGTCATTTCCTTCTTTATTGCAAGGGATACCAGGTATTCAAAGCGGGCAAAAAGTTTCTGGCCTGCGACGAACCTGTTGAGAGCGGGTCTCAGGGCAAGAGTTCTGACGGCAGCAGCAATAAAGATATGGAGCATGCTCAGCCTCGTATCGGAGGTTTTGTTCCTTTTCCTTAAATATGCCTCTGCATGTGTGATATCGATTTTTTCTTCGAAGAATATCTGCGAGTCCAAACGGCTCCGCATGATGTAAGGTATTATCTTGAAGAAAGGATCCAGAGATCTCAGACGCCTGCCGTCGTATCTGTCGCCAAACCGCCTTTTGTAACCTGCCATCAGATGAAAACCTCCTGTAAAATACAAGTTATTTGATTTATGTTGCACGATTCCTTTCTAGTTTAACATTGCTTCGACAGATTTACAATGCATTACGGCACATTTGGACAGTTTCAACAATATGTAAACTCAACAGCCAACTCGTGCGGAACGTAAATGTTGTTATAACAAGCTACTAAAATATCCAGGTTATAAAACAATCATTCAATGCCATATATCAGCGGAGCACAGTTGACGTGCTTATATGCTTCTGCTATCATAGTAATAACATGTTATAACGTTATAACACTTATTTTGAGTAATTTTATACATATTGTACAGGCGAGGTTCAGCCGGAAACCCTGATCTGCGCCATATAATACGAAAGGTGGAAACGACATGGTACTGACAGTGAATGATATTGCACAGATGTTTGATCTAAGCTGTGTCAGGACGAACAGCGATGAAAAAGATATCAAAGACCTGGCAGAGAACGCCAGACGTTATAATTGCGGACATGTGTCCGTCATGCAGTGCTTTATTCCGGTCATAAAGAAACTGCTTTCGGACAGGCCCGATATAAAAGTAGTCGGGAATGTGAGCTTCCCGTCCGGGTCCGACACAACAAGCGTAAAGGTGTTCCAGGCAGTTGAACTGAGATATGCCGGCTGTGATGAGATAGATATGGTGATAAATGTGGGCAAGCTGCGTTCAGGAAGATACGCGGAAGTCGAAGATGATGTAAAGGCAGTGGTGGAAGCTGCCGACAGGCTGCCGGTAAAGGCCATTATCGAAGTATCGTGCCTTGACAGGAAAGAAGTGGAGAAAGCCTGTGAAATAAGCATAAAGGCAGGCGCTGCGTTTATTAAAACCGGCACGGGGTGGATGCCCGGGGGTACGACGATTGAAGATATAAAGCTCATAAAATCGATAGTGGGCGACCGTATCAGGATCAAGGCATCAGGAGGAATAAGGACCCTCGATACGCTGTTGGAGATGTACAGTCTCGGGGTCACCCGGTTCGGCGTGAATATGTGCAGCGGCATCGCGATACTCGACGAGTGCATTGCCAGGGGCGGCGAGGTTACAATATAAGCAGAAGACGGTCACGATAAGCAGAAGGTGGTCACGTTGACCGTGTATGAAGCGGCTTTGAGGAAAAAGAGCAAATCAGCATGGATCCGGGCCATAATCCAAGTATATGAATGCGGCATCAGATTTCGATATAGGCGAGAGGTGGCAGAATGGGAAACAGGATTATCTCATATGATCTCGGCACAGGCGGCAACAAAGCTTCGCTGTACGACTTTGAAGGCAATTGCCTGGCATCGGTATTCATCCCGTATGATACCTTATATCCCCGAGCGGGATGGCACGAGCAGCGGCCGGAGGACTGGTGGCACGCTGTTGTGCTCGGCACAAGGAAACTGCTCGAAAAGACAGGCGAGGACCGCAAAAATATCGAATGCCTGGCTATTTCCGGGCATAGCCTTGGCGCCGTACCTGTTGATAAAAATGGGCGCCTTCTCAGAAAAACGGCCTCGATATGGTCGGATGCCAGGGCCCAGGAGCAGGCACGTAAATTTTTCGCGAATGTCGATGAGCACGAATGGTACATGACGACCGGAAACGGCTTTCCCGCCGCATTGTATGCTGTTTTTAAAATAATGTGGTACATGGACAATGAACCGGATATATACAGGGATACCTTCAAAATTATTGGGACCAAGGATTACATTAACATGAAGCTGACCGGCGTCGTATGTACAGACAATTCATATGCCTCAGGGTCAGGCGTATACGATCTGAAATGGAACAGGTACCATGATGGGTATATCGGTGCAAGCGGCATATCCGCCGACAAACTGCCCGAAATAGTGCCCTCCTCCGAGATTTTGGGAACTGTAACGCCGGAGGCATCCGAAGAAACGGGACTTGGGACGAATGCCAGGGTAGTCTGCGGCGGCGTCGACAACTCATGCATGGCATTGGGCGCGAAAAACCTGGAAGAGGGCAGGGTATACACCTCCCTCGGTTCGTCGGCATGGATCGCCGTATCTTCCGAAGACCCCATACTTGACCTGAAAGCAAGGCCTTATGTGTTTGCCCATGTCATACCCGGAATGTACACTTCCGCCGTCAGCATCTTCTCTGCGGGTACTTCGTTCAGATGGCTCAGGGACAACATATGCGCCGATCTGAAAATGCAGGAACTGGATGGCGGGAAAAACACGTATGCGATAATGGATGAACTGGCGGAGAAATCTCCTGTGGGAGCAAACAGGCTGCTGTTCAACCCAAGCCTGGCAGGAGGCACTTCACAGGATGCCAGCGCCAATCTGAGAGGAGCCTTTATGGGACTGGACCTGAAGCATGACAGGGCAGATCTTATCCGTGCATGTATGGAGGGGATCGCGATGAACCTCAGGCTGAGGCTGGATGTGCTGAAAAAGCACTGCAGGCTCCAAAACGAGATGCTGCTGGTGGGAGGAGGAAGCAAAAGTCCGCTGTACAGGAGGATATTTGCTGACGTTTATAATATGGATATCGTGAAGACCAACATAGACCAGGATGCCGCTGCTCTTGGCGCTGCTGGCGTGGCGGCGGTCGGATGCGGCATATGGAAAGACTTTTCCAGGATCGATGAGATACACAGGACGACAGAGATCATGAAGCCTGATCCTGCAAATAACGCCAAATACGAGAAGATCCTTGAAGTATTCAGCTTTGCTTCGGACAGGCAGTCGGAGATCTCCGACAGGCTTTTTGCACTGGAACTGTGATGCAATGCAAGATTTATCCGGTTTGTTTTCTGTCTCTGCACCTGTTTGATTTATGTCTACTGTACTTGGATGTCAAAATATTATATAATTGGAATAAAAATAACCTTTAAGACATAAGGGGTGAAGAACTTGCTTGATAAATCTCGCCCTATTCCTCTGTATTATCAGGTAAAGGAGAGCCTGCTGGAGAAAATAAAGAGCAGGCAGTTCAATGTAGGCGATCTTATACCGTCGGAGGCAGAACTGCAGGAGCAATACAATGTAAGCCGGATCACGGTCAGGCGGGCGATACAGGAACTGGTACAGGAAGGACATCTGTATACCAAACAGGGCAGGGGGACTTTCGTAAGCAGGCCTAAAGTCAGCCAGGAACTCAATCTTATAACAAGTTGGGCTGAGACCATGGAAGAGATGGGTATGCGCCCGGAAACAAAGAAAATTGAGTATTCTGAGGAGCCGGCTCCTGTAAATATAGCCAGGCTCCTGAACGTACCGATCGGCGACATGGTGTATAAAATCGAAAGATTGCGTTATGCGGACGGCGAACCGACATGTATCATGACGAACTACCTTTCTCCTGACGTGGTTCCCGGTCTTTTGGATAAAGGGATAAAAGGCGAATCTTTATACGAAACGCTCGAGAAGCATTACAATATAGTATTGAGCCATGCCGAGGAGACGGTGGAAGCGAAGGCGGCGAAAACCTCGGAAGCTGAACTGCTCAATATCAAAAGAGGCGCTCCTTTGCTTCATGCAACGAGGGTGACATATGATATAACCGACCGTCCCGTGGAAGTAGTTATATCGATTTCCAGGGCGGACCGCTATTCATACAAAATCAGGCTCAGCGGCAGGAAAAAGACGATCTGAGCAAGGATACGGCATTGAGTAATGGCATAATATGCCCGACAGTATTATTTGTCGTGGCGTATTATGCTGATCAGAATCAGGCTTGCGTGATGTCCTGTTATGCCATTGCTGTGATTGTCATGTCCAAAATTTCGGCCAGGTTCAATTCTCAATGAGCATTCTATATAATTACGCTATAATTACGTTTTGTTTTGTCACAAAAATTACTGCCATGAAAAAGGGACTACCCCTTGATCAGATTTTTCTGATTTTGAGACAGCCCCTTTTTATCACTCATTTGGATATTTATTTTTCTTATTCTTAAGCCTCTGCATTTTCAGGGGTTTGCTTTTTACCCGTCTTTTTATCTAAGGATCTTTCTTTCAGTGGCGGAAGGATCGACGAATACCTTGATCAGATCCTTGTTCGTCCTGAGTTCGTGAAGAGCCTGTTCCAGTTCTTCCAGCGGAACGATCATCGAGAACATGGGAGTCGGATCTATGCGCTTGTATTTGAGCAGTGTCAGCACGTCTCCCCAGTCATTCCCTATACCGGCGCATGACCCGCTGACCTTTTTCTCGCCGAGTACGAATTCGTAAGGGGAGAAGCAGGCTTTCCGGTCGGGCGGGCATATACCGAAGGCTTCGACCTTACCGCCCCTTCTGACCATGCTGAATGCCTGCTCATATGTTTCGGGGGTTCCGACCGACTCCAGTACGTAATCGGCTCCTACGCCTCCGGTGAGTCTTTTTACTTCCGCCACGGGATCGTCCACCTCGTTGATGTTTATCGTAAAGTCAGCGCCGAGCTGCTTTGCCAGTCTGAGCTTGGATTCGCTTCTTCCGATCACGATGACGGGAGCGGCGCCGCGCAGTTTCGCAAGGGCGCCGTGCAGGATGCCGAGGCCTGTGCCTATGACAACAACGCTGGAAGCAATCGCGACATCCATCTTCTTTGCAGCCTGCATGACCGCAGTGAGAGGTTCGACAAATGCTGCCGACAGCGCATCCACTTCATCAGGTATGAGGTAGCAGTTCGTCCAGGGCGCTTTTACATACTCTGCAAATGCTCCGTCCGTATGGATCCCAAGCTGCGTAAAGGTCTCGCAGAGGAGTTCGTCGCCTCTGCGGCAGTAATAGCAGGTTCCGCAGGGAAGGCATATATCGACTGCGACCCTGTCGCCTTTTTTCAGGCCTCTTGCGTTGCTGCCCACTTCTTCGATAACACCCCAGAATTCGTGCCCCGATATCATCGGCAGGAATTCGGAAGCGTATTCACCTTTGTATATTTTCCAGTCAGTGCCGCATATGCCGCACATGGAGACCTTGATAAGCACTTCGTCTGGAGATATTTCAGGTACCGGGATCTGTTTGAGGACCATTTTGCCCGGCGCTTCGATAACCTGGGCTCTCATCATTCTTGCCATGGATATTACCTCCGTAATTTAGAATTATACAGCTTACAGAACGTCCTTCCCCTTGAAGAGCTTATCCTGGCGGCCTTCATACGGGGCACCGATCAGGAGGGGTTTAAGGAATGCAACTGTCTTGACTACGCCATCCATACGGCTCATGGTGACGTCTTCGTGCTCATAGCTGAGTACGTAATTATATCCTACCATCGACAGTTCAGTTATGACTTTCTTCCACGGCACGCTGCCCCAGCCGGGGATCCTGAACCTGAATGCGCGGTCGAGCCTTTGCCATTCTCCCTGCATAAGTATTCCGCCGACCGGAAGGTTATGCTCCACGATCTCCCCGTCCTTTGCATGTACATGGAATATCCTGTCGCCAAGCCTGTCTATGAAGTTCTCGACTCTGAGGCCGAGGTAAATCAGGTTTGCGGGGTCCAGATTGAATCCGAGGCATGGATGGTAATCAACCAGTTTGAGGGCTTTTTCCGCGGTATGGATATCGTAGATGAAGTTGTTCGGATGGGGTTCTACCGCAAATTTGACGCCATATTCCTTAAATTTGTCCAGTATCGGGACAAAGAGTTCCACGAATTCTTTTTCTATATCAGCCCAGCCCTGGGCATAGGGGAACGGGAAGTACCTGCCGAAATTCGTTACTCCTGTAAATCCGTTAACTACAGGAACTTCCAGGGCATTTGCAGCCTGGGCCGTCCTGAGCAGGCTTTCGGTTCCGAATCTGATCTTCTCTTCCTTAGTGCCCTTATAAATGGTGTCCGTATCGACGCCGTGGGGCCCGAGGATCAGGAGAGAATCTGCATGGTTGCTCAGTGCAGATATCGTCAGGCCGTAACCTTCGACCATCTTTTTGATTTTTTTGGCATTGTCGCCTTCCAGGACTTCCCTGGGCTCGAATTGACCATTGCCTTCGTAAGCCGGGATCTCCAGTGCTTCATAACCGTGTTCTGCTGCCAGTTTTGCTACTTCTTCAAGCGGTCTTTCGGTGAAATTTGCTGTGAAGAATCCTAGTTTCATTAGATCAGCCTCCGTTTCAAGTTATATGTAGTTAGCATTACCTGAATATGCTATGTTTATTTTAGCCCGAAAATGTTGAAATGTCAACGAAATTACATATAATAAAAGGTGGAGTGTGTAAAAATGTTTGTTTATGATTTTTACAGCTTGAAATCGGAAATTGCATATGATATTGTTATTATGATGTTATAACGAGGCGATAAAATTTCCCGCTTGTATTCCACTTGCCTCGTTGAAACGCGCAGGGGCAGGAAAAATTTCTGCAATCGAAATTTTTCTTTGATGCGTTATATCATGTGCAGCATATTTTTATCAGAGGAGGCAATTCTTATGGATTACAAAAAAACACTTCTATCGCCTGTTAAAATAGGTACGAGGATAAGCCCGAACCGTTTTTTCATCCAGGCAATGGAATGTACTGATGCTGACAAGGACGGCAATCCCTCAGACCTGACTTACAAACGCTATGAGAATCTGTTCCGCGGCGAAGCCGGAGTCGTAACGCTTGAAGCGATTTCTATCACTGATAAAAGCAGGTCGAGGCAGGAACAGCTCCTGATCATGCCCAGGAATGAGAAGGCGCTTGCTAACTTCGTCAAAAGGATGAAAGAAATCAATCCTAATTCGTTGTTCCTTTTCCAGCTCACCCATTCGGGCGAACTGAGCCATCCGGACTTCTCGCGCCGCGTGACCGTAGAGCCTTTGCCGGGCTTCGGCGGCGAATTGCTCAGCGAAGAGGAAGTCGACCGGATCATGGATCAGTTCGTGCTGGCCGT
>DAOSCC010000015.1:0-17657 GCA_035361135.1 Clostridiales bacterium
GAGAATAAGCTCCGAGCCGGGGAAGGGGACCCGGTTGAATATAATCATACCTTTAACAAGAGAAGAGGAGGTTAATGATGGAGAGCAGAATTAGTGTCCTTATTGCCGATGACCATCCGCTGTTCAGGCAGGGAATCAAACAGATACTTGAACTTGAGAAAGATATAATTGTCGTGGCGCAGGCTGCCAACGGAGACGATGCAGTCCAGCTTGCCAGAGAGCACAAACCTGATGTTATACTGATGGATATCAACATGCCAGGCTCAAATGGTTTGCAGGCAATCAAGGAAATCAAGGATGAAAACATAAGCAGTAAAATTATCGTACTGACGATTCACGAAGACAGGGAATACCTGATCAAGACCATTCAAATGGGAGCAGAGGGCTATGTGCTTAAGGATGCAGAACCACAAGTCCTGATCGATGCCATAAGGAACGTTCATATAGGACAGTCCTACATCCAGCCTAACATGACAAAGGAGCTCGTAATGGAGTTTAACAGGCTTACTTTGCATAACAAGGACAGAAACGGCGAAAACAGACTCACGGCAAGAGAACGAGAGGTGCTCAAACTCATCGCCGAAGGAATGATAAATAAAGAAATCGCCACCAAGCTTTACATAAGTGAAAAAACGGTCAAAAACCATGTTTCGAGCATATTCAGAAAACTGAACGTTTCAGACAGAACACAAGCTGCGATTTATGCTATCAAACACAACATTTAAGCAGCGGGTTTTTTACAGTCATATTATCCGGAAATGTCCCGCCTGGCTGTATATGCCCCGGCGGCCGTCCGTTAATTCGCAAATATTTTGGGCTGGGAGTGCCTGTCATTTACGGCAATCCTCTCTCAGACTCTCTTTCACTCAGTTCTCAACCCTTCTATCTCAAAAAGATCATCAGTTACACTGCATAAAGTCAATATGAATGTTCCCTATAATGTTTGATCAATCATCAGCAATCTTGATAATCACTGTATTCAATCAAACATATCTGTTAATTGCATTTATCTTGTATATGATCCAATGAGTTGGACGGTCATGTAGTGAAGGACTGTCCCCAAGAACATTCCTGCTGAAATTCCTGAATCAGCATAATGGACTGTGTTGACGTAAATTAGTTGAGAACTGTCCCCAATGCACCTGCTTCTTTACCAGTTGAGTTGGTAAGATAGTCCCAGGTGGGTTGAGACTTATGGGATACCGCACGGGACACTATGGCTCAGGCTAACGTTTAGGGCTAAATAATCAGCAAAATAAGGGCTTACGGTGGATTTTATCGCAATTTATCTCATTTTATAATAAAACCAGACAAAGTTAAAGGGAACGTCAGGAACTGTTTAACCAAATTATGAAAGGTGGTACGGGAAATGAAAGTAAAAGAATTCATGACAAAACTGATGGTCAGGTTCCAGAGCAGAAAAGGCCAGGGCATGGTGGAGTACGGCCTGATCATAGGGATCATTGCTGTGATCCTGGTTGCATCTTTAACAGTCCTCAGAGCTCCGCTTACGACTCTTTTTGGCAACATCAGGGATATAATCACCGACAACACACCTGCAGTACCCGCACCTTGATTGTATTGGCCTTAACATCCTAAAGATAAAGAGTTACCCTATCTGTCTCCAGGTAGGGTAATTTTATAAAATCCATTGAGGCTTTATTGTAATCAATTACAGCATTATTTGAAATGAAAAAATAAGGCCTGTAAAGTGCTGGCAGTATGAAGAGCCAGCGAATCGATGATAATGAAGAACTGTCCCCGAATTTGAAAAGTTGAGAACTGTCCCCGAAGGAGTGACGCATTATGGTAAGAAACAGGAACAAAACAGGAAAACGAAGCGGCCAGTCGCTGGTCGAGACGGCGCTGGTTTTGCCGCTGCTGTTGCTGATCCTGATGGGTATCATCGACTTTGGCCTTTTGTTCAACAGCTACCTCGTAGTAAGCAATGCATCACGTGACGGCGCAAGGCATGCGGTAACGGGAGATACCGATGCGCAGATCAGGGCTGCTGTCTGCAGTGCCGCATCGACACTGGACCTGACACGCCTGGACATCACGATTTCCCCGGATGAAGGCGAAGGCAGGAGCACGGGAGATTCGGTAACTGTGACGGTTAAATTTGAGTACAGCATGGTCACTCCGATAATCGGGGCGTTTTTCCCCGATACTTTCGATATAGAGTCAAGTACGACCATGCGGTGTGAATAATGCCGGAGGTGCTTATGGAGAAGAAAAACAGGAAGATGCTGATTATTGCGCTGACTCTGTCTTTGATTACAGCCGCCCTGATCTATATCTACATTTCCGGCATAAAACCCGAACAGGCCCCGGAAAAAGAATACACAAAGGTATGTACCGCGGCAAGAACCATAACTGAGTTTACACAGATTACCGCCCCTGATATCGCAGAGGTCGAGGTGGACAAAGAACTGTACAGAGAAGGTATGGTAACAGATAAAGAACAGATAATAGGGAAATGGGCATTACAGGACATTGTAAAAGACGAGTTTATCAGGAAGGAAAGGATCGGAGACGAAGAGAGCCTGAATTTTTCATATTACATACCAGAAGGGACAAGAGCAGTCAGCATGAATGTCACCGAGCAGGTCAATGCAGCGAACCTGCTCAGACCGGGAGACTATGTGGATGTGATCGCAAGCTTCAATAAGGAAGAAGAAGTATACGGTGAACGGACCGTCACCTATCCGAAGATTACAAAAATCATATTGCAAAATGTCAGAGTACTTGCTTTAGGCCAGGACAGAAAACTGCCTGCCGAAAAGCTCCAGGAGCAGCCAGCGACAATTACGCTGGCTGTAAAAAAGGAAGATGTCGAAAAATTCGTCTATGCTGCCGAATATGGAATCATCAGGCTGGCACTCAGACCTGCGGGCGATAATTCACGGACTGACAGCCAGGGAGCCATCAGGGAGGATGTCACAGGGACGAAAGGCGTGATTGTGACAGATAATGCGGACGGTTCTGCCGGCGCTTCTGAGTGAAAACTAACGAATCGGCCTGATTCAGAACAATCAGCTACATTATGACAGGCTGCAAAACTGTTCCGACGGGGCCGGAAATACATGCTTCGGAATGGATTGCCGTAAAATGGCCGATAAACGCCGCAGAGCCGTTTTTGACTGCAGTATCGGAAACATCGGGTCGGGAATCATCAGACGGAAAGAATCGGAATGTGAAAACCGTCAGGAGGAAAATGATATGGAAAAAATCAACGTAATGGTTGTAGATGACTCATATGAAACAAGGAGCAATATAAAACAGCTTTTGTCATTCAGCAAAAATATAAAGGTTGCTGCGGAAGCCGGCAGCGGAGAAGAAGCGATCATGCTGGCTAACGAAATGAAACCTGACGTCATCCTGATGGATATAAACATGCCGGGCATAGACGGGATAAAGGCTACAGAAGAAATTTCGCTGAATGTTCCCGATTCCGTAGTGATCATAATGTCTGTGCAGGGCGAGACCGAATATGTAAGAAAAGCCATGGCTGCAGGCGCCCGCGATTACCTGTGCAAGCCGTTCGGCGGGGACGAGCTCTCCGAGACGATAATCAAAACTTATGAAAATGAAATGAGACGGCGGGAAAAAATTGCTCCTGTGACGGCGAAGGAGGAAATCAGGTCCAGAGTCATCACAGTATTCAGCACAAAGGGCGGCGTCGGAAAAACGACGATAGCTTCCAACCTGGCCGTATCTATTGCAAGAAGCGAAAAAAAACGCGTGGCGCTGTTGGACTTTGACCTTCAGTTCGGCGATGTTGCGATTATGCTGAACGTTTCGGTCAAGAACACAATAAGCGACCTGGTGAAGGAGTTCGGTCAACTGGACGAAAGTATAGTCGAAGATTACCTGGTAACGCATTTTTCAGGCGTCAGGGTGCTGCCTGCTCCTGCAAAGCCCGAATATGCCGAATACATAACGGCGAATCATGTTGAGAAGATAATCAACATTTTAAGGGATTCATAAAACTATATAATCATTGACACGTCTGCGAGTTTCCATGAAACGGTTCTGACATCCCTGGACATGTCAGACAAAATCCTTGTCATATCGACTCTTGACCTTCCGACGATAAAGAACGTCAAATCAGGGCTCGATGTGATGGAAACGCTCAATTATCCCCAGGATAAGATACACGTGGTCCTGAACAAGGCATCCGAGCAATTCGGGATCAGGTACAGGGACTTTGAAGACGTGCTGCATAAGCAAATCTGGTCATATGTGCCCGAAGACAGCCAGACAGTAGTTACTTCAGCAAACAAAGGCTTCCCGTTCGTAATGACCAGGACTGAAACAAAGGTTGCCAAAGCGATCATAGACATGGGAAACGAACTGATGATGGAACTGGAGGGCGGCGTAAACAAGAAACCGCCGTTAAGAAAGCTGTTTGGTTAACGGGAGGGAAATCAATTGTCTCTGTTGGAAAGATTGCAGAAAGAAAGGGCAGTTGAAACTTCAGAAAGCGGGAAAAGCCAAGGAACAAGGAATGTGCAGGCTCCGAAAGAGGATCCGTTTGAAGATCTGAAAGTCCGCATACATATGAGGATCATCGAAGAGATAAACTCCGGGACAGTCAGAGACGTCGAGGCTGAAGGGAAGGAAAGCGACCTTGAACAGGCGATTTCCGGGATAGTGGAAAGCTATCTTGACGAAGAGGGCGTATTTATAACGAAACTGGACAAGCAAAAGCTGATAACCGAGATAATAGATGAAACGATCGGATTCGGCCCGATCAACCGGCTTATAAGGGATCCGTCCATATCGGAGATAATGGTCAACGGCCCCCAAAATGTCTATGTCGAAAAGAAAGGCAGGCTGATCCGCACCGATGTGGTGTTCAAGGATGATCAGCATGTCATGAAGGTCATAGAGAAAATCGTTGCACCGCTGGGAAGAAGGATAGACGAGAGCTCGCCCATGGTGGATGCCAGGCTTCCGGACGGTTCGAGAGTGAACGCGATAATACCGCCCCTTGCACTGAACGGACCTTCGCTGACGATCAGAAAGTTCTCTGAAAGGCCGTTTACGGTAAAGGATCTCATAAACTTCGGAACGATGACGCCTGAAGTGGCGATGTTCCTTAAAGCGTGCGTAGAAGCAAGGCTCAACATCGTTGTATCGGGCGGCACCGGAAGCGGAAAAACAACTACCCTGAATGTGATTTCTTCATTCATACCGGATGATGAAAGGATAATAACGATTGAAGATGCTGCAGAACTGCAGCTTGCCCAGGAGCATGTCGTCAGGCTCGAGACGCGTCCGCCCAACATCGAGGGCAAAGGAGCCATAACCATAAGGGATCTGGTAAGGAACTCGCTCAGGATGAGGCCGGACAGGATAGTAGTCGGAGAGGTGCGAAGCGGCGAAGCGCTGGATATGCTGCAGGCTATGAATACCGGCCATGACGGTTCGCTGACAACCGGACACGCCAATTCTCCTCGTGATATGCTTTCAAGGCTCGAGACGATGGTCCTGATGGCAGGCATGGATCTGCCCGTCAGGGCCATCCGCGAGCAAATATCATCTGCAATCGATCTGATCGTACAACAGGCCAGGCTGAAGGACGGTTCTCGAAAAATAACACATATCACCGAGGTCACCGGCATGGAAGGCGATGTCATAACGATGCAGGACATATTCATTTTCAAACAGCACGGCAGGGACGAAAAAGGCAGGATAATCGGCTCAATAGTACCGACAGGCATAAAGCCCAAATTCGTCGAAAAACTTGCGGACGCCGGCATATCGCTTCCGCCGGACATATTTGTCGCCAAGTAAATTTTTACGTGGTCAGGGCAGCTAATCGGGAAGGAGTACCGTACTAAAAATGCGAAGATCATGAACGAACTTACCGAAGGAGGAGTTCCATTGATAGGCCTTATAATCCTTATGAGTTTCATATCAGCCGCGGTCCTCTATTATCAGCTGCTCATGTTATTTTCCTCCGGAAAAGACTATATGGCCAGGTTAAGGCGCTACACAGCGCCGGAAGGGATGTATGAAGAAAAAATGAAAAAAAGGAGGGACAGTTCTTCACTTTTGCGTGATGTCCTTTCAAAAGGGATCGGGAAGATAAAATTCCTGGACGGATACAAGAAAAGGATCCAGGCGGATCTTGCAAGAGCGCACCTACTGTTGAAAGCAGAAGAATTTTTAGTATTTGAGGTCATCCTTTTCTCCCTTTTCTTCCTTCTGACCATTTTAATCAAAGGAACAAGATCATGGATTTTGGCAATAATCTTCGGGATCGCCGGTTGGATTCTGCCTTCGTTCCTGCTTAAAAACAGGATCAAGAAGAGAATGAAACTGCTGAACGAACAGCTCGGAGATGCGATCACAATGATGTCCAACTCACTGAAAGCGGGTTACAGTTTCCTGCAGACGGTAGATATCGTGGCAGAAGAAATGACCGGACCTGTTTCGGAGGAATTTGCAATATTCAGCAAAGAAGTGAGTCTTGGACTCAATACTGAAAAAGCGCTGGAAAACCTGTCTGCAAGGGTCAGAAGCGAGGACCTTGACCTTGCGGTGACCGCTGTGATGATACAGCGGCAGGTAGGAGGCAACCTGGCCGAAGTGCTTGACAAAATAACGGAGACGATCAGGGACAGAGTCAGGATCAAAGGCGAACTCAAAGCAGTGACGGCGCAGGGGAGAACGTCGGGACTCGTTATTTCGCTGCTCCCTGTCGTCCTGTGTCTAATCATTTATATGATAAATCCTGCTCAAATGAGCCTGCTGTTTACACGGCCGCTGGGAATAATAATGGTTGCGGTTGCTGCAGTCATGGAACTGACAGGCATAATGCTGATCCGAAGGATCGTAAGAATAGAGATTTAAGGAGGCGGGACATGTGCCGGTTTTGATTATTCTGCTGGCTTTCGCAAGTTGTTTTTTGCTTTTCTATACTGTTTTGTCGATCGCCGGCAGTGATGAATTGATAATATCCTCCAGGCTAAAGAGTATAAAAGACTCCGGGACGAAAAAGGAAGACGGCGAACTGGACCAGCCGCTGCTGAACAGGGTAATCAGGCCAATGCTCGATCATTTGGGCAAAGTCATGATGCGGATAACTCCGAAGGAAATGATCTCATCCCTGGAATACAAGATTACCAGGGCCGGAACCCCATGGAACCTCTCGGTCAGGGACTGGGTCAACATACAGGCGTTTCTGGTTGCCGGAATCCCGCTGGTCACTTTTATTGCATTGAAAAAGTCCGGCGTACCTGGAGGTACGATACTTTTATTCCTGATATCCGAAGCGGCCCTTGGATTTGCTCTGCCGGGGTTTATCCTGGGGAAAATGCTCACGGCGAGGCAAAAAGCGGTATTGAATTCACTGCCGGATGTGATCGACCTTATTACTGTAATCGTCGAAGCCGGATTGGGGTTTGACGGCGCGCTGATGAAAGTCGTGGAAAAAAAGCCGGGACCTCTGGCTGAAGAGTTTGACAAGGTCCTGCAGGAAATAAAGGTCGGAAGGAATAAGAAAGACGCATTGCGGGACATGGCGCAAAGACTGGATATACATGATTTTACCGCTTTCGTCGGCGCCATTATCCAGGCAGAACAGTTCGGAGTGGGTATTGCTCAGGTGCTTAGGATCCAGTCGGAGCAAATCAGGCTCAAGAGGAAACAGCGTGCCCAGGAGCGCGCAATGAAGGTGCCTGTCAGGATGTTGATCCCAATGGTCATGTTCATATTCCCGACGCTGTTCGTCGTGCTTCTCGGGCCTGTAGTGATAAGGCTTATTGAACAGTTTTCCGGCATGTAGACGCAGTTATTCACAGTTCTCCGGCATGCAGGCATTATACTGATGGCATATGGAATTCCGGATGGTCGTAAAGATTCATAGAAATTGGTTTAATATAGTTGAAGATAGTTGTAGATGATAGTATAATGTGTCTTACATAATCAGGTGATCGTTCATAAGTGACTAATGGATTTTCGGAGGCTGTGAAATGGGTTTTTTGGATGATATAAGAAACAAGATCCTTATACATGACGGCTCAAAGGGATACATGCTGCAGAGAATGGGGCTGAAAGGCGGGGAGTGCGGCGAATACTGGAACCTGACCAACCAGGATGCAGTACGTGCAATCTACAGGGCATATCTCGAAGCCGGGTCGGATGTGCTGCAGACCAACACTTTTACCGGAAACAGGATCCATCTTGGCCGATTCGGCCTCGGGGACAGAACATATGAAATCAATTACTGGGGAACCAGGTTAGCAAAAGAAGTTGCAGGCGACAGGGCCTATGTGAGCGCTTCTGTAGGTCCTACCGGCTCACTTATGGAACCGTTGGGAAATCTCTCCTTCGAAAGTGCCTGCGAAGTTTACCGTGAACAGGTGAAAGCGCTGGCCGACGGCGGTGCGGATGTTATCAATTTCGAGACGTTTACGGACCTGTCAGAGCTGCGGGCTGCGTACCTGGCTGCCAGAGATGTGACGGATCTGCCAGTGATCTGCTCACTGGCTTTCGAAACCAATGGACGGACGCTGATGGGCACCGATCCGTTTATAGCGGTCAACGTGCTTAAGTCCATGGGAGCCGATATGGTTGGGGCAAACTGTTCTTTTGGCCCCGAGCATATGAAAGGCATTATAGAGGGTATGTACAAGGCAGGCGGCGGGTATCTGAGCGTTAAGCCAAACGCAGGTCTGCCGTCGGTATCGGGCAATGCAGTTAAGTATCATGAAACACCCGAGCATTTCGCCGACCTGTCGGCAGAATTTGTAAAATTCGGGGCAAGGCTCATAGGCGGCTGCTGCGGAACGACGCCGGACTTCATAAAAGCGCTCAAAAATAAACTGTCGGAGACGCAACCCGTGACCGTTGCCGGAAGGACAGCTATATGCATTACATCCGACGTAAAATACATTAATGTGAAAGACCTTGACAAGGCCAATATATACAGGATCGATGCCGCAAAAGATCAAACGCTGTATGAAGCGTTGAAAAACAATGACTTTTCATGGGCGGAAGAAACAGCGCTCGATCTGGCAGCCGAAGGCTATGATGCAATCCTGGTAAACACGGACAGTGCGGGCGGAGACGCCGGGCTGCTGGCGAATGTGATTGACCGGCTGCAATGGTATGTGAAGGATCCTTTCATTATTGAAACCAACAATGCAGCGGCTCTTGAGAGAGCGCTGAGGATCTACAGGGGGACTGCCGGTGTCGTTATTAACAGCAGTTCAGATGATGAATTAAGGAATATTGCAGAAAAGTACGGAAGTGTGATTATTTCCCGAGATATATAGCATAAATGCCAATCCATGTTTGTCCAGACTGTTCGGCTGTGCGAACCTGGTTGACTGGCGAGCATATTGAAGTTGATACCTGTACATGCGGATGCTAAAATTAAATAAAGGAAATCGCGTTTTCGTGCCCGAAATGTTTCGCACCCGGGTGGGTGCGAAATAGGCCCGAGACCGATAGATTTGCATCTGAAAGCGCTCAAAAGCATGGGCGCGAAAATAAACGACGCGCATCGCGGTTTCATCCACTGTGAGGCAGAAAGACTGAAGGGATGCGACATACAGCTTGATTACCCCAGTGTAGGCGCAACGGAAAACATCATGCTTGCATCGGTCTTTGCCGACGGGGAGACGATCATCAGGAATGCAGCAAAGGAGCCTGAGATAGTTGACCTGCAGAACTACCTGCAGGCAACTGGCGTACGGGTGACAGGTGCAGGGACGAGCATCATCAGGATCGCCGGAGGTGAAAGCAAGCTAAGGAATGCGGAGCATACGATAATCACCGACCGGATAGTGGCAGGTACATATATGGCGGCAGCAGGTATAACAGGCGGGAACCTGCTTTTGAAAAACGTCATCCCCGAAAACCTCAGTTCAGTTATTTCTGTCCTCAGGGAAAGCGGATGCAGGATCCGCGTCAAAGACGGTATGGTACACGTTGCCGGTCCTGCCAGGCTGCGTGCAGTAGATATCGTAAGAACGCTTCCATACCCGGGTTTTCCGACAGATATGCAGGCACAGCTGGTGGCGATGCTGACGATAGCCAGAGGTACCAGCATAGTTGTTGAAACTGTTTTTGAAAACAGGTACAAACATGTTGACGAACTGCTGAGGATGGGCGCCAATATCAAGCTGGAGGGGCGTATAGCGGTCATAAAGGGAGTCAGGAAGCTGGTCGGAGCAAATGTATGGGCAAGAGACCTCAGAGGCGGAGCAGCACTGGTCCTGGCCGGGCTTGCGGCCGAGGGGGAGACAGTGGTATCGGATATCCGGCATATTGACAGGGGATACGAAAGAATCGAAGAGAAATTGCGGCAAGTCGGAGCGATGATCAAAAGAGTAGACTGAGACAGACAGTACAACTTGATAAAATCCTCTCAGGACCACTAACGTCAGGAGGATAAATATGAAGCTGCGCAGGATAAAACCCATGCAGGAACCTGCATACGTGATAAACAGGAGAAAAAGAAGAAAGCAGAGAATATGGCGGGCAGTAAAATCGATCCTTGTTACCGCATTATTTGTTTTTACAGTAATATATGCTTCTCTTTCTCCTTTTTTTAATATAAAGGATATTCGAGTGGCCGGTTCGACCAGGTACAGCACTGCGGAACTGTCAACTGCTTCGGGCATCGTGACGGGCCGCAACGGATTCAGGGTGCTGTTTTCCAGCAAATCAAAGCCCGGCCTTTTCCGCATAGGCGACGCCGAGCAGGCCATAATCGACAGTTGCCCGTATGTTAAGAGCGCGAAAGTCAGGTATATTATCCCGGGAACGGTCAGGATCGATATAACGGAGCGTGAACCTGCCGCCATAATCGATATTAAAGGAATCCAGCTTCTGATAGATAAAGAAGGATACCTTCTGGAAATAGATCCCGTCTTCGATGCGGAAACGGATGAAAGCGGACTTCCTGTGATAAGGACCGCTGAACCAGGTTCGGCAAATCCGGGTAAAAAATTGGATATTCCTGAAGAAATGCTCTTATCAGCATTCAAAGTATTTGATACAATAAAAGAGATGGATGCCGTGAATGATGATAAATTGCTGCCGATGGTTGATTACGTTGATACAAGCGACCTTTCGAACATTCGGCTTTCACTGCAGGCTCGCATCGTCGTCAATCTTGGCAAGGCTGATGAGCTTCATTACAAAATCAACGCAGCAGCAAGCATATTCACCAGGAACATCAAAAAAACTGAAAGGGGTACGCTGGACTTCTCCGTTGGGAAAGATCCGGTATTTACTCCTGAGAGCGGAGGTTAGGTGCTTATGTTGCCAATATTGGGAATGATCATCGGAATACTGATCGGTGTTTTCCTGATACCTGTAAACATACCCCAGCAGTATTCCATTTATCTTGCTGTGGCCATCCTTGCCGCACTTGACTCCGTATTCGGCGGAGTCGCATCGTCTTTGCAGGGTAAATTCGATATGAAGATCTTTCTTTCGGGATTTTTCGGCAATGCGATCCTTGCGGCGATATTGGCGTATATAGGCGATCAGATGGGGCTGCAGCTGTACCTTGCGGCAATTTTCGCATTTGGCAACAGAATTTTCTTGAATTTTGCAGTTATTCGCAGATATATGTTGAACAAGTCGGATAAAAAAGATAATATATAGTTTGTAGGGTAGTTTACAGGGGGTCATTTCCGTGAGTGATTGGATCGTAAGTATTGACATCGGGACGTCGAATGTTTGTGCACTTATCGGAAAAGTCAACAAATATTCACAAATAGAGATCGCAGGCAGAGGTATGGCGCCTTGCAGCGGGCTTAAAAAAGGCGTCATCGTTGATATAGACAGTACCGCTGCAAGTATCAGGAAAGCTGTCGAAGAAGCCGAAACAGATGCAAACATGCGTGTCGATTCAGCTTATGTCAACATACACGGCATGCATGTCAATATCGTAAATAATAGAAGCTGGATGAGCATAAACGGAAGGGAAATAACCAGGGACGATCTGGATGATATACTCCGGGATGTCAGGGATATCGATATCCCGGAAGACAGACAGCTTATAGATGTTATCCCGAGGCAGTTCATAATCGACGGATACGATGAGATAACCGATCCGGTGGGAATGGTAGGCACCAGGCTTGAAGTCGATGCGGACATGCTTGTCGGGAAAATCACATCGGCCCAGAATATTATAAAAAGTATGGAACGGGCAGATGTAAAGCTGGATGGAATCGTCGCGGAAGCGTTTGCTTCGGCAGAGATATGTCTGACGCCGGATGAACGAGATATAGGAGCTGTGCTGCTGGACGTCGGGGGAAGCATAACCGACGTTTCGGTATTTCAGGGCAAACGGCTTGTTTTTTATGACTCGATACCTGTCGGCGGCGACCATATAACGAATGACATTGCCATAGGTCTCAGGATATCGAATACGGAAGCCGAAAAGATAAAGCGTCAGTTTGAGCTTGCGCTGACTTCGCTGATAAAGAATGACCAGGAAATATCCGTACTTGATATAAATGAAAACAGGAAAAAGAACGTGAAAGTTTCGGAAGTTGTAGAAATCATCGAAGCCCGCGTGTATGAGATATTCTCGTTATGCAAAGGCCTGCTGGACAAGGCCGGAATAAACATTCCAAGGGAGGGCGGCGTCATTATGACCGGCGCCGGGATATCTTATGTCGATGGCTGCAAGCAGCTGGCGCAGGAAGTGTTCGATCTTCCGGTAAGAGTTGTGCAGGCAGGACAGATACCCGGGGTTTTGAAACCGGAATTCATAGCATCTGCAGGCATGATCAGGTATGTCGCCAGTGTCAGGAAGGGCGGCAGCAGGGCGAGCGAGATCAGGCTCAGGAAACAGGAGAAGCAGAAAAAGGATGAATCGGTTTTTGAAAAGATATTGAATTTTATCAAAAAAATGTTTTAATTCATCAATGCTCCTTTGTTTGAACTTTTTGCTAAACTCATCTTGCTTTAATGAATGGAATAGGATATTATTTATTTGTGCCAAACCAATGACAAAAGGGGGATTCGATTTTGCTGGAGTTTGATATTGATATGGAACAGTTTGCCCAGATAAAAGTCATCGGTGTCGGCGGCGGAGGCAACAATGCCGTAAACAGGATGATAACTGCCGGTCTCAGAGGTGTTGAGTTCATAGCGATAAATACAGATAAGCAGGCCCTTTTTCTTTCCAAGGCAAATACAAAAATCCAGATCGGAGACAAACTGACAAAAGGACTCGGAGCAGGCGCAAATCCTGAAATCGGAGAGAAAGCTGCTAATGAAAGCAAAGATGAGATCGCCCAGGCCATTAAGGGGGCCGACATGGTCTTCGTAACAGCAGGTATGGGCGGCGGAACCGGTACCGGCGCTGCACCTATAGTAGCTCAGATAGCAAAAGAGATGGGGATACTCACAGTAGGTGTGGTAACCAAACCTTTTATGTTTGAAGGCCGCAAGAGAATGCAGTATGCGGAACAGGGCATAGAGAACCTCAAGGGTGTTGTGGATACCCTTGTTACGATACCTAACGACAGATTGCTTCAGGTTGCAGAAAAGAAAACGTCGATTATCGAGGCGTTCAAAATGGCCGACGACGTACTGCGTCAGGGTGTACAGGGAATATCGGATCTTATAGCGGTACCTGGTTTGATAAACCTCGATTTTGCAGACGTTAAGACGATAATGTACAATACCGGGCTTGCGCACATGGGAATCGGCAGAGCTTCAGGCGACGGCAGAGCCGAAGAAGCTGCAAAACAGGCAATCCAGAGCCCCCTGCTTGAAACGACGATCGACGGTGCCCGCGGCGTTATTATCAATATCACCGGCGGACCGGATCTTGGACTCTTCGAAGTCAATATGGCTGCAGAACTTGTTCAGAAATCTGCTGACCCTGATGCCAACATTATCGTTGGTGCGGTCATCGATGAGAACCTCAAGGATGAAATACTCATTACCGTTATAGCCACCGGCTTTGACAAGAGCCCGTCAATGAAGAAAATAGACAAGATAGCGGAAAAATCTCCGGCAAAGCAGGAACAGACTGTTCCAAGACGTCAGACGGCCAGCGATATATCCGAAGATGAGCTTGAGATACCAACTTTCCTGAGGAAAAACAGATTCAGATAAACCTGACAACGAACAAAAACCCTGGGCAATCTGCCCGGGGTTTTTTGCGCTTGCCGGGACACAGCGCCAGCCAGGGGACAGTTCTTCGAAATGGGGGACAGTTCTTCGAATGAGGGACAGTTCTTCAGAATTTGCTGACAGATGCGGCCTTTCAAATTCGTGTTTTTTACTGATGAAGAATTCTTTCCGTGAAAACCATGTTTGCAAGATGAATGTTCAGCAGCTAACGGATCATATAAAGTAACTGCTCTGATGAATTTTGGATAAATGCTCTTAGTGAATATTCAAAGGACCATCCCTTAGCATTAACTCGCAGAACTGTCTCCATTGTTAACTTCTGCAGAACTGTCCCTCTTCCTTTAACTTCTGCAGAACTGTCCCTCTTCCTTTATCTCCTGAAACTTCCCTTGAAAAAACCTTATTTCTACAGGTGTTTGTGACATAAAAATCATGTTTGATCAAATATAATTTAAGTATGTTGTTATACATAAATGCCCGGACATATGAATATATGTAAAATAGGGGATGTCTGGCATTTCAGCTTGTGAGGTAATACTGTGGAGATTTATCTGGATATAGTCATCCTGGAGAATATAGTCATCAATTACTTGATACTTTTAGTTACATCCAGATTCTCAAAGAACAGAACGAGCAGCCTCAGGCTTTTTCTCGGCTCTGTAGCAGGCGCTGCTTATCTTGTGCTTATGATACTGCTGCCGGATACGAAAGTGTATGCCACACTGCTGTCAAAATTTCTGCTGTCCGTCGGGATGGTTGCCATAACGTTCAGTTTCAGAAAGCTTTCGGTTTTCCTGAAAACGCTGGCGCTGTTTTATGCAACGACGTTCATTTTCGCAGGAGCCGCTTTTGCGCTTATGTTCTTCAGCAAAGACTGGGGGATCATAAGAAACGGCGTTCTTATCACACCGCTGTCTTTTATTGATGCAAAATGGTCAGAACTGCTGCTGGCAGTCGCAGTCGCATTGATTATTTTCCGTGTGATCTGGGATGCATTGCAAAGCAAATTTATCAAAGAAAAACTGCTGGTCAATATAAGCATCGCAATGGGGAACAAGTCCATCGAGTTGCCCGCGCTGGTGGACACAGGCAACTCCCTGCACGATCCGCTTACAAAACTGCCTGTAGTTGTCGTGGAATTTTCCGCGATAAAGGACCTGCTTCCTGATGATATCAAAAGCATTTTTGAGCAAAACAATGAAAACGATCTGAATTCGGTCACTTCAACGATCTCGTCTTCCAACTGGTTCACCAGGTTCAGGCTGATCCCGTTTAAGTCGCTTGGCAGGGAAAACGGCATGATGATCGGGTTCAGGCCGGATTACATAGAGATAGGTGCTGACGAAGGCAAGAAAGATATCCGGGATGTTATCGTCGGCATTTACAACAGAACGCTGTCGGCAAATGAGCAGTACAGAGCTCTGATGAATCCTGAGCTTATATAGATATAGCAACGAAAGGAGATTGCAGATGAAAGTATTCAACAAAGTCAGGCTGATCTTAAGAATTCATTACTGGGAGTTGCTTGCGAGGATCAGAAGAAGGATCGGGCTTCCAATATATTATATAGGAGGCAGCGAGGCATTGCCGCCGCCCCTTACAGTCGACGAGGAAACGTATCTGCTCGCAAGGCTGGAAGAACAGGATTACGGAGTAAAAAGCGTGCTGATAGAGCGCAATCTCAGGCTTGTCGTATACATAGCCCGAAAGTTCGAGAATACCGGCGTTGGAGTCGAGGATCTTGTTTCCATCGGAACGATTGGCCTTATTAAAGCAATAAATACTTTTAACCCGTCAAAGAATATAAAACTGGCCACTTACGCATCGAGATGCATTGAAAATGAAATACTGATGTACCTGAGGAGAAACAACAGGGTCAAAACGGAAATCTCGATCGATGAACCCCTCAATGTGGACTGGGACGGAAATGAACTTCTGCTTTCGGATATACTGGGAACTGAAAGCGATATCATTTACAGGAGCCTCGAAGATGAGATCGACAGAGAACTGTTGAATACGGCCATGAAAAAACTGTCGAGCCGTGAAAAGAAAATCATGGAATTGAGGTTCGGGCTGACGAACGGAGTTGAAAAAACACAAAAGGAAGTTGCCGACATGCTTGGTATTTCCCAGTCCTATATCTCTCGTCTGGAGAAGAGGATAATAAGTCGTCTGAAGAAAGAGATCAACAGGATGGTGTAACCACCAAACCCGCTGTTGTCAAGGCCTTTAGCGAATATTTTGTGAAGAAGTTTCAGTATAAAAAAGACCTCCCGGGCAATAATGTTACTGTACAAAAAGTGCCGGGAGGTTTTTACATGATGGTCAACAAAGTTGAAATCTGCGGAGTTAACACTTCAAAACTGCCGGTTTTATCCAATGAGCAAAAGAAAGCTCTCTTTGAAAGAATGCACAAGGGCGATGCTTCTGCCCGTGAGGAATTCATCAACGGGAATCTCAGGCTCGTTTTGAGCGTAATCCAGAGATTCAACAACAGAGGCGAGTATGTGGATGATTTGTTCCAGGTGGGCTGCATAGGCCTCATAAAAGCAATTGACAATTTTGACGTATCCCAGAATGTGAAATTCTCTACCTATGCAGTTCCGATGATAATAGGCGAAATCCGGAGATACCTGAGAGATAACAATTCGATCAGGGTCAGCAGATCTTTAAGGGACATCGCGTATAAAGCACTTCAGGCAAAAGAAAGGCTGACGAACAAGAATTCCAAGGAACCTACGATTTCTGAAATCGCTGAAGAGTTGAAGCTTCCCAAAGAAGAGGTCGTTTTTGCGCTCGATGCCATCCAGGATCCTATTTCGCTATTTGAGTCTGTGTACCATGATGGCGGTGACGCCATATATGTAATGGATCAGGTCAAAGATGAAAAAAATATCGATGAAAACTGGCTTGAAGGCATTTCGCTGAAGGAAGCGATGAGGAAACTGAACGACAGGGAAAAACTGATACTGAACCTTCGTTTCTTCGAGGGCAGGACACAGATGGAGGTAGCGGAGGAAATCGGAATATCACAGGCCCAGGTATCAAGGCTGGAGAAAACTGCGCTTATGCATATGAGAAAACATATATGACTAAGCGGAACATGAACTGCGAAATACTCATGTGAATGAGGAATATGAGTATCAGAATGCAGATATGAAGATAAAACGACATGACAACATAACGGAAAGCATAAATGTGCAAACAGTGCTTACGCATATAGGGCACAGCAAAGAGAAAAACGGAAAAGTGCCTTCGGAATGGAGGACTGTCCCCGAGGTCAGAGAACTCTTCCCGGGATGGAGAACCGGCCCTGGAATGGAAATTGGAACTTCTCCTTGATCAGAAAATTAGAACTGTCTCCGGGTGTCCCTGGGTAAAATCGAGAACTGTCCCCTGCCAATGTCCCATTATGATAATTGAGCGGCAGCGGACATATAATTTATATGAAACCGTACTTCAGTCCATTTAGTTGACGGAACGATAGTAAAGATTGGTGGGGGTCCTATGAATCGTTCTTCAGACTTCAGGCA
>DAOSCC010000016.1:0-17438 GCA_035361135.1 Clostridiales bacterium
AGGGAAGCAACCAGTGCAATGCAGATTTCAATATAGAAGAGTACATTGTTCAAAATGAACCGCCCTTTCTGATGGAACCAAAGTGTGTCATACCGCAGACAGGCTTCGACATAGTGGAGTTCGTTGCTTATGACGGCACGGACATGAATGGGATTGCAGAACGCAAAGTACTCATAAATGGCGTCGAAGTGGATGATGAATTCTTTTTCAGCGGGAAATTCATTTTTGGCGACGGCCAGGACGGTCTTAAGAAAATTGACGTATATTACACTGATTATGATGGGAATACCGCCTTTCACAGTACATGGGCTTACATATATAACACCAGGCCAACAGCACAATTCAGATTCTCAGGCACTTTCAAGCAGAACAGGAAGCTGACTGTCACGGATATATCGAATCTGGCGGGCAGCGATATCGTCAACAGTGCTTATCCGATCGACTCCTGGTCATGGAAGATCAGGGCTGTCAGCGGGGATCAGTCATCCATAAGGAAGAAAGATATCAGCAAAACTCAGAAGGATCTGCTGTTTAAAAAACCGGGTTCGTACGAGGTCGAGCTTACCGTTACGAATACGCTGGGCCGTGTATCTGAGCCATATATCATAAGGTTTGAGATTTTCCCCGACTATGAACCGGCACTGGAAATAGATCTCGACAATTCTGTGATCTCCAGGACGGAAACGGTCAGCGCCTGGAATTATAATGCATGCAGTACGGACAATGACATAATCAGTAAAAATATCATCGAACTCTGGTACGACAGTGACAATGACGGAGAATATGATAAACTGCTTGAGACATACGACGGAAGGAACGGCTTCCCGGAATTCCGTCCGGTTGGGCTTGGAAGATATAAATTTGTCAACACAGTAGAGGAAAGTTTCGGTGAAGATACGATCGAAGAGTTCATCACTGAAAGCGATCGTGTAACCAGGACCCTGGAGCGGGAAATACTGGTGGATAACATACAGCCCATGGCAGGCCTGTATATCAGTATGCCTCTCAACAGGCCGCAGATCGACACATTTATAATGCTGGACTCCGGGCTTGATGAAGAGGATGTGAGATATATAAAGGACAACAGGATCGAGATCAACAACTCTCTTCGCTCGGCCAACATTCTTTCTAATGTGGAGGTGTGGGACCTTCGCACATACAGGTATGAAATGCCGGCAAGCAAGTCTGTCCACACAGGGAGCAGTCTGCCCCCGGAAACAGTGGAGTACAGCAGCAACGGGTATTATGGGGTGCTGAAAAGGACAAGCTATATCAACAACAGGTATCAGACAGATGAAGGTTATTATGTTACAAAAGTGGATAAAAAGACCGTTACGGGAACGCTTTCGGGATGGTCTGAAGCTCAATTTGTTTATACCGCTGCCGGCTGGAGACAAATCTCGTCATACTCCACAGATCAGCCGACAATGACATATAACCAGGACGGTTACTACGGCGTGCTCAGTAAAGTATCATTCACGGTCGATACTGATAACGGCAGGCCTTCCGGATCGGGCAAAATCGGAGATACGTATACGTGGAGAAAAACATACACCGGGTACTACAGCGGCGAAGTGACAAAAACAATCTCAATTTGGATCCCCAACCTGGTATGGCATAACGATTATACCGGATTCTATTCCGGAACAGTCAGTAAAGAGGTAAAACAGCCATACACAGACCCGTTCAGACCTACGTCACAAAAATATATAGTATATATAGCAGGAGACAGCCTGCATGATATGAATGATCTGAGCTTTGCGCTGAACAAAAGCGGCGCCAGACTGATACTGATCGGCCATGAAAGTATAAGACGGCAGGTCGGGCATGACCATTTCATAGAGAAAGGCAGACCTCTTTCCGAACTGATGTCGGAAGCCCTGGACATAATAGCCGATACCGGAGTCGCCGAAAAATATACTCTTCTTGCAGGGTTAGACGATCTGCACCTGAGTGTCGCGGATTTTGACGAAGAGAACGATCCAATAGCCGAGAGAAAATTCTTATATGTCCATGACCCGAACTATTTCGACAATGGAAGCGGCCTGGAACAGTTCTGCGCAGAACATTACTCTGACAGTGACGGATGGGTTGACATCTTCCTGACAAAACTGAACAAACCGGGCAAGTACACCATATACAGAAGGGTAAAGGATGACCCTTCTGAGGATCCGGCGTTTGACAGCTTTGACAGATACTCAGGTACACCGTTTGTCGAGGTCTATGCTCACAGAAAGCCTGTAGCCGGTGCTACACTGGACTGGGATTATGATCCTGAAGAGAATGTATACCGGACGACCTGGGTTGACAACTCCTATGATCCTGATCACCAGTACAGCAGGATGGACAAAGGAATAGTCGAAAGAAAGATCATGTACAGGGAAGCGGGAGGCATGTGGAACTACACGATCCCGGATAAACTGAAACCAGGGACATATGAACTGTATTATTATGTAAGAGACCCTGAAAACACATGGTCGGATCCTTTCATATTGAATTTCAGACTGGAAGAGGCACCGCCGATACAGTTCGACGCATCTCTCCGGGCATTGGACAATGCGTTCAGCCTTTCGGACATCCCTGCGTCTGAAAAACTTGAGGCTTATGATATCCGGACGCGTTACCCGGGCAATTTGAAACTGGAGATGGCATTATTCAAAGGAGCCCTGAGGGAATCACAGGTCAAAACAGTAGTTTTCGGAAACGATACGGGTACAAGGGTGAATAATGATATATATTGGAACAATGTGATATATACGATCCCTGCAGACCTTCCGGACGGAATATATGATTTCAGGATTTCCGCTGTGGCTGATGATGGGAAAAGCGCTGCAAAGAGTTTTCCGGTGACGGTTTCAACGCCGCTAAACCTTGTCCCTCATATGCCCGCAGAATTGTCAGGAGGCGCGAGAGCGCATGTATCCGCTGAAACATCCAAATATGCGGGTGCTGTCAGCATTACACTGTTCCATGGTACTGAACATGCCAGGACATTCAGCCTGACAGCTCCGGCCGGTGCGGAGGGAGCAGTTAAGCACTGGGAAAGCGTGGTTTCCGTACCATACGGGATACCAGACGGCGAATATACGGCAAGATTCACGGCAACTGCGCCGAATGGCAAGTCCCAGAGCAAGGATGTACGATTCGGCTTAACAAACATAGCTATAACCGACGTGAAGCTGAGCGGCTACTGGAACCATTGGAGGGGACAAACTGACATCTTCGGCAAAAGGATGACTGTGGAGCCGCACAGGTTCCTGTCGCTGGAGTGTGTCAAGGTCGATATCAGGACCAAGGGCGATCCGGAAAAAGTAGTGATACGGTTCAGTCCTGAACTTGAGGCGATGCGATATACCGATCCCAACGGCCACACCTATGACTACGGCAAAGATTTCTTCGGCTACCAGGTCAGGTTCCCGGAAGATTCCACATTGACAGTCACCGACAACCAGGCACAGTGGGAGTATTATCTGCCGCTGGCTCCTTCCACCAAGGATTGGGACAACCGAAGGCTCAGGCCGCAGTACCGTATGACGGTCACGGTATATAAAGGGGAAAGCTTTGCTGAATACGTGATCGACGATATAGACATTACCGGTAATGTCTACGATTTGACCTATATCCAGCCGAAAAGATGACAAATTTTAGTAGTTCTCATAATGGAAATGCTTAAACGGGGAATGCTAAAATGAAGTTGTAGGGAAATAATCTGTTGTTCGGGCATCAGATGAAAGAGGTGCGGCATATGTCCATTCTGAGGAATGCGAAGATATTCGCAGGCAGTTCCGGCAGGGTTTTTGCCGAAAAAATGTGTGAGTTCATCGGGGGCAGGCTATCAGAATCGGAAGTAATCAGATTTTCCGAAGGGAATACGTATGTCAAGGCATCGGAGACTGTAAGAGGCATGGACGTTTACCTTGTCCAACCCATCGGTTTGAGGCCCAACGACGAATTCGTAGAGATACTCTTCTGGGCGGATGCCTTCAAAAGAGCCAGTGCCAATACGGTTACGGTGATAATGCCGTATTTCGGCTATGCTAAGGCTGACAAGAAGGATGAACCCAGGGTATCGATCAGGGCAAGGGTCTGTGCGGAGTGTATGGAGCTTGCCGGTGTTGACAGGATCGTAACGATGGACCTGCACAGTCCGCAGGTACAGGGATTTTTCAAAAAGCCGCTGGACCATCTGAGGGCGCTTCCGGTGCTGTGCGAATATATCAGGGCAACTGTCAATGATACCCTGGTGGTCGTGTCACCCGATGCCGGATTTGCGAAACAGGCCAGGAAATATGCGGATTACCTGGGTGCTTCCATTGCGATAGGTGACAAGACCAGGCGGGCCCATGACGAAAAAGCGCAGATCCTCGACCTTATCGGAGATGTTGCTGGAAAAACTGCGCTGATCGTGGATGACTTCACCCTCAGTGCCGGTACCCTGGCCGATCTGTCGCACTTGCTGAAGGAGCGGGGTGCGGTCAGGATAATAGCGTGTGTCACCCATCTGCTGCTAAGTGAAAAGAGTGTAGAGAGGATAAACGGGAGTCCCATCGATCTTGTGATCGGAACAGATTCCGTCGAGAACAGGAACCTGCTGAAATCGGACAAAGTAAGGCTGGTATCGGTGGCGCCCCTTTTTGCACAGGCTCTGATCAGGATCCACAATAACGAGTCGGTAAGCCCGTTGTTTACGAATATTTCTGAGAACGTAAAGTACCAGTCGTACAGGTGAAATTAAGTTTAAGCCTGGTCCCGCAGACATATTGCATATTCTTACGGTATAGTTTAGTGTAAGAAAGTGGTGCACAGAAAGGCGGGATCAATATGTGGACGAGGGCCGAACTGAAGTACAGGGCAAGGGAGGCTTTGCGCGGCAACTACTGGAAGGCCTTTCTTGTCAGCCTTGTGATCATGATCGCGACGGAAGGATTAGGAGGCGGTTCAGGAAGAGCCGGTCATGATGAGATATCATCGTCCGGGGGAAGTTTCTTCGGCAGTATCGGCAGTATTGAGTGGGCCGCTGTAATCGCAGCCATTCTGGGGTTTTTTGCGACAATATTCGTAATATCGCTTGCACTGCAGATATTTGTGATGAATCCGCTGGAGGTAGGCGGAAGGAGGTATTTCATCCGTACTGCTCAGTACATGGACAACAGCAGATGTTTCAGGTTCGCTTTCAATGGGCACAATTATCTCGGTATTGTCGGAGGTATGGCGCTCAAGGACCTGTACCTGTTCCTGTGGACACTTCTGCTCATAATCCCGGGAATCGTCAAGTCGTATGCTTACAGGATGGTCCCGTATATACTGGCCGATAATCCCAATATAGGAGCGGGAAGGGCCATCGAACTGAGCGAAAGGATGACATATGGCCATAAATTTGATATATTTATACTTGACCTGTCATTCCTGGGCTGGTATCTTCTTGGCTTGCTTTGCCTGCTGGTAGGCGGTTTGTTTGTCAAGCCGTATGAGTATGCGACAAATGCCGAGCTTTACCTTACCTTGAGGCGGAACGCCATTGAAAGCGGTTATTGCACCCCCTGGGAACTTAACCTGTATGATCCTGTCCATGATGAGTATGATTTATGATATAATTTGTGACATGATAACTTATGCTGTCAGGGAGGATGGTACAGGTGTGGCTGGATAAACTGGAAAAGAAGATAGGGAGGTACTGCATCAGGAATCTGATGCTTTACATCACTACTTTGAACGGTGTGGTGTTCGTCCTGACGTATCTGGCTCCCGAGCTTGATTTTGTGAACAAGCTGACGCTTGTGCCCTCACTGGTGATGAAGGGCGAAGTATGGAGGCTCGTCACGTTCCTGTTCATTCCGATGAATTTCAATCCGGTATGGGTGATATTTTCATTGTATTTTTATTATATGATCGGTTCGTCACTTGAACATGAATGGGGTTCATTCAAGTTCAATGTGTACTATTTAGTCGGGGTGCTGGGAACCATAGCGGGCGCTTTCCTTGGAGGATTGGGGACTTCCACGTTCCTGAACCTTTCCTTGATATTTGCCTTTGCATACCTGTACCCGAACTACCAGCTGGTGATTTTCTTCTTCTTCCCGGTAAAGATAAAATACCTTGCAATATTCTATGCCGGCGGGCTCGTGCTTACGTTCATGCTCTCGCCGATCATCGGCCTGATCACGGTTTTGGGCTCTGCGTTCAACTTCATACTGTTCTTCTGGAAGGACATATATTACAGACTGAAGTTCAACCGGAAGGCCTATATGAGCCAGAAGGAGTTCAAGGCGAAGATACCGAAGATACACGTGATGCACCGGTGTACGATATGCGGAAAAACCGACGTCGAGGACAGGAATATGGACTTCCGGTACTGTGTGGAATGTGAAGGCGACTATGAATATTGCATGGACCACCTGTACAACCATGAGCATGTAAAAGCAAACGCATCCGCAGGCAATGACGACAGTACGGGAAATGACGGCAACATGGGAAATAACGGCGGAAATGCCAGAGCGAACTGATAAGTACGGATACAATCAAAAACCGGAATAATATCATCAAAAAACCGGCTTAAAACTCAGCCGGTTTTTCATTCGTAATCCCAAACTCGTAAAGGATCGCTTTTACTATCCGCTGGGAGGCTTTACCGTCGCCATAAGGATTTACGGCCTTTGCCATTTTTTCATACTCGGCCGGATCATCCAGAAGCTGCGAGGCAAGAGCCTTTATCCTTTCACGTTCGATGCCTGCCAGCTTGACGGTGCCGGCTTCCACAGCCTCGGGCCGTTCGGTTTCCTTTCTCATTACGAGTACCGGTTTGCCCAGGGCGGGAGCCTCTTCCTGCAGGCCCCCTGAATCAGTCATGACTATGTAGGACCTTGCCATCAGGTTGTGCATATCCTGGACATCCAGGGGGTCTATAAGGTGGACCTTCGGGTTTGAGCCTAGTATCCTGAATGCCGTTTCACGTACTGCCGGGTTCAGATGCACGGCATATATCACGCATACATCGTCATATTCGGAGGCGATGTCGTTCAGGGCGAGACATATTTGCTCCAGCGGGCTGCCGAGATTCTCGCGCCTGTGGGCCGTTACGGCTATGACTCGCCTGCCTCTGATGTCTATTTTGCGCATTTCGTCGCTGTTGAAAACATAGTCTTCTCTGACAGTGGTCTGCATCGCATCGATGACGGTGTTGCCTGTTATGTAAATTTTGTCCGGGTTTATGCCCTCACTAAGGAGGTTGGACTTGTTAGATGGCGTAGGGGCGAAGTGCAGGTCGGCAAGTGCCGCTGTGAGCTTCCTGTTCATTTCTTCCGGGAAAGGGGAGTATTTGTCGAAAGTCCTCAGCCCGGCTTCAACATGGCCGATGGGTATTTTTTTATAAAAGGCGGCAAGCGATGATATGAAGCATGTGGAAGTATCACCGTGCACCAGGACCATATCCGGCCTTTCTCTTTCCAGGACGACCGAGAGCCTGTCCAGGGTCCTCGCCGCTACCTGCTCCAGTGTCTGCCGGTCCAGCATGATGTCAAGGTCGATATCCGGTTTTATCCGGAATATGTCCAGCACCTGGTCCAGCATTTGCCTGTGCTGGGCAGTCACGCACACGACCGGTTCTATTTCGGGACATTTCCCGAGCTCCTTGACCAGCGGCGCCATTTTCACCGCATCTGGTCTTGTTCCGAATATGGGCATTATTCTAAGCTTTCTCATTTGGTTACCCCATCTGACTGCTTTTTTATATCAGTATCCGGGACTGCTGGTTTTGAAGGGCCGTCATCTGTCGTTTTTCTGTCATCTACCAGTCCGCGGTCATTTATGTATTTCGCGCCGCCTGCGACGAAAATCGCTGCCGCGAGCAGCATGACGATCGCGCTCAAAGCGCCCCTGTCGGCAAGGACGATGGCGCATAGGCCCAAAGATGCGCTGGCGGTATATAATATCAGGACGGACTGCCTCTGGCTCAGCCCCATATCGATGAGCCTGTGGTGCAGATGTCCTCTGTCGGCCTGCATTATGGACTTGTGCCTGAACAGCCTTCTTATGATCGCAAACGCCGTATCGAACAGCGGCAGGCCGAGCACCAGCAGCGGTATCACTATCGATATTGCGGCGTACGACTTCATTACGCCCTGGATCGAAATAACGCCAAGCGTGAAGCCGAGGAAAGCCGCTCCTGTTTCACCCAGGAAAATTTTCGCCGGGTTGAAATTGAATGGGAGGAAACCCAACGTGGATCCTGACAGTGCTGCCGTTATCAATGCGATATATACTGCTTTTGCAGGGTCCAGGTCTGCCCGCAGCAGCGTAACGAAAAAGAGAGATAGCGATGATATGGAGGAAACTCCTGCAGCGAGGCCGTCCAGGCCGTCGATCAGGTTGATGGCATTCGTTATTCCTACTATCCATATTATTGTCAGCGGTATCGATATATATGGACTGAGTTCTATATATTTGTCATCACCGAACGGGTTGGTCACAAGTGATATCCTTGTCCCCGAAATCGCTACTGTGCATATGGCAGCTACCAGTTGGAACGAAAGCTTGGCCCACGGCTTCAGAGTCCTTGTGTCGTCGAGTATGCCCATGACCATGATGATCGCTATACCGGATACAAGACCCAGCAACTCTTTGCCCGGAGTAATGATGTTGGATGCGGTCGCCAGGTCGAACACGAGCGATATGATAAAACCGCAGATGATGGCAAGTCCGCCCATCAGGGCAATGGGCTTTTTATGCATCCTGCGGTCATCCTTCGGAACATCGACGCCGCCGACCTTGAATGCGAGTCTTCTTACTATGGATGTTGCTGAAAATGATATTATAAAAGCTAGCGTGAATGTGATTACATATTCAGTAATATATGACAAATCGGACACACCTGCCTATACTCTGACCACTCTTACACCGGCTTCCTTCAGCAGTTCCATCGCCAGGTCGTCGGGGTAGTCACCTTTGAAAACTATTTTCTTGATACCGGCGTTGATTGCCATCTTTGCGCACAGTACACATGGCTGGTGGGTAACATAAAGTGTACCGCCATTCACGCTGGTACCTGAGTAAGCAGCCTGTACCAGGGCATTCTGTTCGGCATGGATAGCCCTGCATAACTCGTGGCGCTGCCCGGATGGTATCCCCATTTGCTCGCGGAGGCAGCCTACTTCGGAGCAGTGCTTACAGCCGGATGGCGCTCCGTTGTATCCTGTGGCGAGTATACGCTTGTCCTTTACGATCAGCGCTCCCACCTGACGCCTGAGACATGTCGATCTTTCTTTGACAAGTTCGACGATCCCCATGAAATATTCGTCCCATGATGGTCTCATGTTATTGCCTCCCCAAAATAACCATATCTTGACCCCGCAATGCAACGGGACATGGTAACCAGGCCAGTTTCCGAGAGCTGTCCCTTTTTAAGACGTCCTTTTGGATGCCATACCCGCTTTTTGAGAACTGTCCCCTTACTTGGTACCGAAAAGTCTGTCGCCGGCGTCGCCCAGACCGGGGACGATGTATCCGTGATCGTTGAGCTTTTCATCCACTGCGGCGCAGTAGATCTCCACATCGGGGTGGTCCTTGTTTATTCTTTCTATGCCTGCTTTTGCAGCTATCAGGCACATCAGTTTTATGTTCGACACGCCTTTTTCCTTTATGAACCTGATCGCTGCTGAAGCTGAACCTCCGGTCGCGAGCATTGGATCAAGCACTACGATTTCGCGCTCGTGAGCGTCAACAGGCAACTTGCAGTAATACTCGACCGGCTCCAGCGTTTCAGGATCGCGGTAAAGCCCGATATGGCCAACCTTTGCCATTGGCAGCAGGTTCAGCATCCCGTCCACCATTCCGAGCCCAGCCCTGAGTATCGGTACGATGCCAAGCTTCTTGCCGGATATCACCTTTGTTTTTGCTATACCGACAGGCGTCTCTATCTCAACTTCCTTAAGCGGCATGTTCCTTGTGACTTCGTAGCCCATGAGCATGGCGATCTCTGATACCAGTTCCCTGAATTCCTTGACGTTTGTGTTTTTGTCCCTCAGTAAGGAGATCTTATGCTGTATCAGCGGATGATCAAATACGAATACTTTTTCCATATGCAGCACCTCCGGTTATGTATGTGTTTTTGAATACTTACTCTCAATGTCGGCGAACTTGTCCACTCTTTGCTTGTGTCTTCCTCCCAAAAAAGAGGCGTTCAGCCAGGCATCGACTATATCGATCGCAAGGCCTACGCCCAAAACCCTTGCCCCGAGGGCAAGAACGTTCGCATCATTGTGCTCCCGGCTCATCCTGGCCATGTATGTATCGGTACACAGAGCAGCTCTGATGCCCGGGACTTTGTTGGCTGCTATGGAAATGCCGATACCTGTTCCGCAGATTATGATACCTCGTTCGTGGGTGCCTGAAGCTACTGCCTCGGCCACCTTGAGCCCGTAATCGGGGTAATCCACGGATGTAGTACAGTCACATGTACCAAAATCCTCGAACGGGACGTTGATCTCTTCAAGATGCTTTATTATCTCGCTTTTCAGGCTGAAACCTGCATGATCGCTTGCTATAGCCAACATAGTACCACCCTCCTGCCAACTTCCTATTCAATTTTATATTATCGATATATTAAAGTCAAAGCGCTATCGACTATTTTAACTTTTCTATAAGTTTTTCGACAGCCTGCGATAATATTTCGGCACAATGCTTATATACCGACTCATCACCGCCGTAAGGATCAGTTATGTCTCCGTCGGTCCCACAGACATATTCTTTCAATGTGAAGACTTTTTGATACGCTTCCGGGTACATTGACAGAATGTACTGCCTGTGGATCCTTTCCATGGTCAGTATCAGACAGGCTTCCTCTATATCTGCGTGAGACAGTCTCTTTGATGCATGGTATGACAGATCGGCGCCGGGATAACCTTCCATTGCTTTTATCGCGTTGATTGACGCCGGGCTGCCTTCTGCGGCTGCCAGGCCGGCTGAAGCAGCCGTATAACCGATACCGGCCGTTGCCGCCAGACGGTTGAACAGCGCCGCTGCCATCGGGCTCCTGCATGTGTTGCCTGTGCATACGAAAAGGATCTTCTTCATGACGACTCCCTTACAGTTTTACTATATTACCGCCCGCTGCCTTCATAAGCCTGTTCATGACTGCCTGTCCGATTCCCCTGACATCGGTGGTTTCGGCCATTATCACTTCGACGCCTTTTTCGTCGAATTCCCTGAGGCAGCGGAACAGGTTTGCAGCAAGAGTCTTTGGTTCCTTTCTGCTGCCGAGAGAGAGTATCTTGCAGTAGGAATAGAGTGAAGATTCATACAGCCCGGCTGTCTCGTCTGTGACGAGTATGCCCACGGCTGTGCCTTCCTTATGATATAGCCCCGCTCTTTTGCTTATTTCTGCGGCGACCTTTTCCGGATCGCCCTGGATCAGGAGCATAGTTGCCTTCGGAGAATAATGCCTGTATTTCATGCCGGGAGATTTCGGCGTGCCGGCCATGTCGGAGATACCCGGCGTCTGGTCGCTGATGACATTGCCCAATACATGCCTCAGCTGCTCAAGCGTGACTCCGCCGGGCCTGAGTATAACAGGCGGGTCGACCGTGATATCCAGCACTGTGGACTCTACGCCTACTTCTGCGTTGCCGCCGTCTATGATAACATCTATTTTCCCCATCATGTCCTCGATGACATGCCTTGCAAGTGTCGGGCTTGGCCTCCCTGAACTGTTGGCGCTCGGGGCTGCTACCGGCACTCCTGCTTTTTTTATAAGAGCGGATGCGATGGGGTGGGAAGGCATCCTGACCGCAACTGTGTCCAGACCTGCCGTGACGATATCGGGTACCAGCGAAGACCTTGGCATCACAAGAGTGAGAGGACCAGGCCAGAACGCATCCATCAGCGCCTGTGCAGTTCCAGGGATGCTGTCCGTCAGGTCTTTTACCGCGGCTGTATCTGCTATATGTACTATCAGCGGATTATCAGAAGGGCGGCCTTTTGCCCTGTAGATGGATTTGACGGCCTCTTCGTCCAGCGCATTGGCGCCCAGACCGTATACCGTTTCAGTAGGGAAGGCGACCAGGCCTCCGGATCTCAATACCTCTGCAGCCTGATCCAGTTGCTTGTCCCAATTGCTGGTGCTAGTGTCTATCTTTATTATCTGTGTCTTCAAGCTATGCGACTCCCTTTTCCTTTGCCATTGATAATGTCGTTTGATACGGGAAAATTATCCTGTCACCGTAAATTTTCCCTTACCTCAGGTGTTATAAACCGATATTATTATACCACATAATATCCCCAAAACATTTGCCAATGACGACAGTCTTCCGAGATAAAGCCGTTTCGATTCGGGGACCAGTTCGCCGTAAATGATATACAACATTGCTCCGCCGGCGAATCCAAGGCAGGCTGCGGTCAGGCTGTCCGAGACAGATCCGAGCACTGCGCCAAGCAGTGCTCCAAGGCCCATCGGCACGCCGGAAAGCACCGTATACGCAAAGGCCTTGAACTTTGAGAAGCCTCCTGCTCTCATCGGGACAGCCATGGCGATCCCTTCAGGGATGTCGTGGATGATTATCACGGCGGTGATCGTTACTCCCAGGCTGGTGGAAGCTTCAAAACCCGAACCTACTGCAAAACCCTCCGGGAAATTATGCATCGCAATGGCTATTGCCATCAGGATACCGGCCCGAAGCAGTCCCGTATTCTGACCTTTCCCCAGCGACCGGGATTTCTTCAGAAAGCTTTCGATAGCAACTACCGTCAGGATACCGGTGATTATGCCCAAAAATGTGAAAACAGTCCCTCCAAGGCTGAATGCCTCCGGCAGCAGTTCAAAACAGACTACTGCGGTCATCAGTCCGGCTGAGAACTCCAATATGGTGCTCATGATACGGTTGCTCGTCTTTGAGATCAGAAACGCCGAAAGGCCGCCGATACCGGTTCCGGCAAGACCTGAAAACAATCCCAGGAATGTGATTTTGAGCAAGTGTCCCATACAGCCCTCCAGTACTGCCGATCAGTATCCGTTCGATTTATGGGCCAATATTGTATGGCAGCAGCCCGGGCAAACCAATACATGCGATTCAGGCCGGCGCAAAACCAATGCCGGTATGGCTGTGGTTCACATAAACGGATACATGCACGACTTGTGTGACATTTAAATGTTTATTCACAGGAGGGCTTGTATTATTAGTATTTTGGTCAATCTTCGCCGCCGGCGGCGCTGCCAAGTTTTTGGGACTGGTCCGCCGTTATCAGCGCATCGATGAGTTCATCGAGATCTCCGTCCATTATTTCGCCGATCTTGTAAAGGGTAAGGCCTATCCTGTGGTCAGAGACCCTGCCCTGCGGGAAGTTGTAGGTGCGGATCCTTTCGCTTCTTTCGCCGGTCCCGACCTGGGATTTGCGGGTCTGCGCTATTTCAGACTCCTGCTGCTGCTGGGCCATCTCGTAAAGTTTCGAACGGAGGATCCTCATTGCCTTGTCCCGGTTTTTATGCTGTGAGCGCTCATCCTGGCATGTCACGACTATGCCCGTGGGTATGTGGGTGATCCTTATTGCCGATTCGGTCTTGTTGACATGCTGGCCGCCTGCGCCTGATGCGCGGTATGTGTCAATCTGCAGGTCGTTCGGATCTATCTGTACATCGACTTCATCCACTTCGGGAAGAACGGCCACAGTGACTGTGGAAGTATGGATCCTGCCGCCGGCCTCAGTGACCGGTACGCGCTGGACGCGGTGCACTCCGCTTTCATATTTCAGCCTGCTGTAGGCGCCTTTTCCTTCTATTGAAAATATGACTTCCTTGATGCCGCCGATCTCGGTTTCATGTATATCCAGTATCTCCGATTTCCACTGATGCCTTTCGCAGTATCTCGTATACATCCTGAACAGGTCGCCTGCAAAAAGGGCAGCTTCTTCTCCGCCGGCTCCTCCGCGTATCTCGACGATGACGTTCCGGTTGTCGTTGGGATCTTTCGGTATGAGCAGCTGCTTGAGCTCATTTTCGATAGTTCCAAGCTTTGTTTTCGCTTCGTCCAGTTCGCTCTGGACAAGCTCGCGGAATTCCTTGTCGGAGTTTTCTTCCAGGAGTTCCCGCGTCTCTTCGATATCTTTCTTCGTCTTCTTATATTCACGATATTTGGATACGATCTCTTCAAGCCCGGAAAACTCTTTCATCAGCTTTCTGTACTCGTCCTGATCCGCTATCACCTGGGGATCGCTGAGCTTCATGCTTATCTCTTCATACCTGTTTTCCGCTGCATCAAGCTTGTCAAACATACTGCACCTCATGACTAAAATTATCGGTGTTTTATTATAGCATAGACCGGATGTAATATCTATATAGATCGGTCCGTGATGCATTCTTTGTAATGCTCCTGGTTTCATGCCGTTACAGGCTGCGGCAGAAATCTTGCGGCGTTCGTACAAAAAAGGCAGGACAAAACAGGCCGGATAAAGGAAAACGGGCCGGGCAGGACATTGCAGCCTGCCGCGGCCCGTTTCGATTGTTGTTTGTGATCAAATTATCGGATATGGAGGGTTTCGCCATGACAATTTGATCACAACGTGCTTATACCGTGGTGATTTGATTGTTTGCGGTTATTTGATCACTTCGATGTAGCCGTTTGATGTTTCCGCCTGGATATTGACCTTCTGGGCGGCTGCAGCGTAGTTCTCGGTCTCGGCGTCTGCCTGCCTGTTGAACCTGTCTGTCCTCATTGCATTGCGGTAAAGGAGATTCGGTATCAGCAGGTTTATATCGCCGTTCGAGGTCCTTGCACTGATCTTGTAGCCTTTATTCTCAGAGTCGTTCATATTGGCCTTGATGTTGGCATTTGATGTCCTGAGATTCAGTTCGGCCACATTCTCGTTGTCGTAGTTCTGTACATTGTCGACCAGGATCTTGCCGTTGGATGTTACCGCTGTAAGCTTGACAGCCTTGAGGTTCTTGATCTCGATAGTAGCGTTTGATGTGCCGAAATTGACATCCCGGCCGATGATGTAATTTGCGCTTACCTTTGCGTTCTTGGTCTCGGCGGCGATCCTGCCGCTGTTTACGCCCGTCAGGTCGATGACTGCATTCTTTGTAACGCTCACAAATTCTTCAGATGTTACGTCTTCCACATAGATCTTGCCGTTCTTGGTCTCAAGAGCGACCTGGTTGAATTTCACAGCGGGAAGAAGAACATCGTATGAAACGCTCAGATTGTAAGTATCCGGTTTGGCCAGCTTTACTGAAACAGTTCCGTTCTCGTTGGAGAATGCAATGGCGTTTTTGGCATTTTCCTGCGGTGTGCGGATCTTTGCCGTTATGAGTATTTTGTCTTCCTGGTGTTTTTTCACCGTGACCTGGCCGTTCGTGGCCTGGAGTTCCAGGTTCATGCCTTCTGCCGCCGCCACTTCATACTGCTGCTCTTCTGTCACGCAACTGCCGAAGATATTGAATGCGCTCGTGTCGATGATGCTTCCGATGAAATCCGCCACCTTGTCGGCGATCCCGAATGCGGCCGTGGCGACATTTTTGCCGAATTTCTCAGCCTTGGCGCTGAACTCTTCGACCATCTTGTCAAAGTCGTTCTGATTGTAATTTTTGGAGAGTTCGCGCCTCCACTCATCGATCCTTTCCCTTACCTTTGCCACCTCATCATAGTAGTTGCGCTGCGGCGGTTTCGGTCCATGGGATCCCCTGGGACCGGTACCGTAGGAGGAAGGTTCCTTTTTGGCTTCCAGTGCTTCGAGCAGCTTTGCTGCTTCTTCGCTGTTGATCCTGCCCTCCTGGAGCATTTTAAGTATCATCATTTTTTCTTCACTTATGGACATTTTGATACCTCCTGTTTGATAATGTTCGTCGATCATGTTATTTCAACAACTCTAGTGCCTCTTCCACTGAAATCAGCCCGTTATCGAGCATATCAAGTATTTCCATCCTTTTTTGGCTTTCAGGGTTTTCATAGCTTTGCATGCCGTATCCCAAAGCGTTTGCGGCGTCTTCGAGCCTGCTTTTCACTGTCGGGTAAGAAATGCCTAGTTCTCTCTCCACCTCCTTGATATTGCCTCTGCATTTGATAAATGTTTCGATGAATGATTTCTGTTCCGCTGTCAGCCTGCAGAACCTGCACAGCGTGAAATGTCCTTCGATTTTTGTATCGCAGTTGCTGCAATATATTGCAGTTACTTCAGTATCCTGTCCGCAGACCGGGCACCTGCCCAATGCCTCTTTCTTCATAATAAGCACTCCTTATACGCAAGATGTATTATGTGCATTAAGATTATTAAAGTGCATATTAATTATTTTGACCTTCCATTTTATATTTTATATTTACAGCTTTTTCTTGTCAAGGTTCGTCGGGCAAGTACCTTAAAAATATCAAGCCATATCTTAATTTATTTAATGTTTCAATAAATTATACGTGATAATAAGTTTATTGTCTCACTAATTTTAAAATTTATTTTAGTTTGCCGAGGCCGATAATGCAGCCAGGAAATGCGAACAGTGGCGAGGTGATCCCGGTAATACAGACGAGAGCAAACGGCCGTTCTGTTACTGAACTCCAGGTAGATTTCGTTGTGGACGGTGAAATAGAGCAGGTGCCGATGTTTGTGGTAGGGGATCTAAGGACGCAGGATACGCTGGATGAAGTACGAATTTATTTTCATTGCTCCAATGTACCGGGTCTTCAGGCCTACAGGAAACCTATGTTCAAATCGGCGCACCTCGAAATGGGAGATCCCGGACTATTGACCGGCGCTGTAAGAGAATATTATGAAGCGCTGCACCGGGCTCCTTCTTTAGACGTCGACAGGATAATTGGCTGTATGAGCGAGAACTGCATATTTGGCGGTTATGAACCTTACAATTCGGATCACAAGCCGGCCGCCACCCTGGCCGAAATCAGGGAAAAATACGAGTATATGTCGAGGTATATTCCAAGATGCGTTGGAATGCGTTATGAAACTATAATCGATAACGGGCGCACCTGTGTCATAGAGTGGGTGCATATCGTATCGAGAGCAGGACAGGAAGAAATGGCGAGAGTCGCAATGTCCGGTATTGCCGCATATGAACGTGGTGATGACGGCCTTCTCTGTTCGATCCGTATATGTGATTATGCGGGACTGGAGCGTACGATAGACTGGACTAAAACCCCTTTGACAAAAGAGGAGGCGCAAAGGATAAATTTCGTAGAAGAATTTCCGCAGGGTGTCGGCTTGAAAAAGTAATACGTTGATGGTGTCTGCGAAGAGACACTTACCGCCGGACGCTTTTACTGAAAGATAACAGGAGTTTTATACGGGCAATGCCGTCAAACTTTTTCACGCTGTCTATGCAAAAATAAACGGGCCGATTCTGTATTGCCCGTTTATTTTTATAATTTAGCTACCGTGTTCAGATTTTGAATAGTTTTATGCACCTCAAACAAACTTCTTTCCCTTTTCAAATAAAGTCCTTTTATAGACAG
>DAOSCC010000017.1:0-11430 GCA_035361135.1 Clostridiales bacterium
GCCAGCGTCCCGATGGATGAGGCGCTTGCGATGGTCAGCGTGGATCTCGGCGGGCGGCCTTACCTTGTGTTTAATGTAAAGTTCAGCGGCGAATTAGCGGGAAGTATCGAGACCGGACTGATAGAGGAGTTTTTCAGGGCGGTGTCCGTCAATGCCGGCATGAATATACATATAAACGTGCCGTACGGGAGCAACAACCACCACATATGCGAAGCCATCTTCAAGGCGTTCGGAAGAGCGCTCGACGAGGCGTCGAGGACAGACAGCCGGGTAAAAGGAGTCATGTCCACCAAGGGAGTGCTGTGACACGGTTTTGGCGCCGGACAGCAGCCGAATGGATGGCAGCGCAAGGCTTATGACAATGCATGTGATCGGAGTGATGGCGGATGGTGATTTACCCTGCGATAGATATCAGGGATGGGAAATGTGTGCGGCTGGTCCAGGGAAGGTTCGACGATGTGACGGTATATTCCGATGATCCTGTGGAGGCGGCCCGCAGCTTTGTACGGGCCGGTGCGCAGTATCTTCACGTGGTGGACCTGGACGGTGCCAGGCTGGGGAGCCCGCAGAATGCGGACATAATATGCGCAATAGCGGCACAGACGGGGATACCGGTGCAGACGGGCGGGGGTATCCGGACCGCGGAGACAATGGAAATGCTGCTGAACAGGGGCATAAAAAGAGTCATACTCGGTACTTCGGCAGTAAATGATCCGACGCTGGTAAAAAAAGCCGCCGAAAAGTTCAGCGGCAGATTTGCGGTAGCCATCGACGCAAAGGACGGCTTCGTCGCAACGGAAGGATGGGAAAGGACCAGCGGGTTCACGGCGGTCGGATTTGCCAGGAAAATGGAGGAGTTTGGCGCCGGAGTGATAATATACACCGACATATCAAGGGACGGAATGCTGAAAGGCCCCAATCTCAAAGCGATGGAAGAAATGGTGAAAGCTGTCGGGATCGATGTGATAGCTTCGGGCGGAGTTACGAGCATACAGGACATAAAAAACCTGAAGGATGCCGGAGTTGCAGGAGCGATAATCGGCAAGGCCCTTTACACAGGGAATATCGACCTGGGGGAAGCTATCGAGGCGGCAAAATGAATCCGGCAGCATACTGCCTGTGCCAACTGCGGATTTACCGCAGCTTCGAATGATGATCCGGGAAAAGATACCCGGGGCCCGAAGGAAGGACACATTTGATACGGGATCGATGAAAGCCCGTGTCATGTGTGAAAAATATTCGTAAAATCAGAATGAGAGAGGTCAAAATATGAGCACTAAAAGAATAATACCATGCCTTGACGTGATAGGCGGCAGGGTCGTCAAGGGAGTGAATTTCGTCAACTTCAGGGATGCGGGGGATCCTGCGGAAAACGCGATGTTTTACGAAAAAGCCGGGGCAGACGAGCTTGTATTGCTGGACATAACGGCGTCGGCGGAGGGGCGTGACACGATCGTAGATGTGGTCAGGCGCGTTGCAGGGTGCATTTCGATCCCTTTCACGGTGGGAGGCGGGATCAGGACCTGCGAGGATTTCAAAAGAATGCTCGAAGCCGGGGCGGACAAGGTCTCGGTGAATACCGCCGCCGTGAAGAGGCCTGAACTGATATCGGAGGCGGCCGAACGCTTCGGAAGCGGGCGCGTGGTAGTCGCCGTCGATGCAAAAAGGCGTGAAGACGGAAACGGCTGGGAAGTGTATATTGGCGGAGGACGTGTAAACACCGGCCTGGATGCGGTGGAATGGAGCGCCCGGGCAACGGAGCTCGGCGCAGGAGAGATCCTTCTGACGAGCATGGACCGTGACGGCACGAAAGATGGATTTGATATCGAACTGACCAGGGCAGTCGCGGAAAATACGGGCATACCGGTGACAGCGTCCGGCGGCGCAGGCTCAAAAGAGCATTTCTATGATGCGCTGACAGAAGGCAGGGCCGATGCGGCGCTTGCAGCATCGCTGTTCCATTTCAGGGAGATAGACATACGTGAACTGAAACACTGGCTGGCAGAAAAAGGTATAGAAATGAGGGTGTGAAATGACGAACATTCCCGATATGGTGAAATTCAACAGGGATGGTCTCGTCCCTGTGATCGCACAGGATGTCAGGACTGATGAAGTGCTGATGCTGGCATATATGAATGAAGAGGCGCTTAATGAGACGATAAGGACCGGCATGGCGCACTACTACAGCAGGAGCAGGCAGAAGCTGTGGCTCAAGGGGGAGACGTCGGGCCATTACCAGAAGGTCAGGAGCATCAGTATCGACTGCGATGGAGACGCATTGCTGATAAAAGTCGAGCAGACCGGCGCTGCCTGCCATACGGGGCACCGTTCCTGCTTCTTTACAAAGTTCAGTTCATCAGGGCAAGGTGGGACTCCAGGTACGGCTGAGACAGCGGGCAGCAGGACCACGGCCGCTGACGCGGCAGGCAGCGGAGGATGCGGCAGTGACAGCACGGCAGGCCATACAGGGCCTGAGATCCTGACCGAAGTATTCAGCGTCATCCTTGACAGGAAAGTCAATCCGAAGGAAGGCTCCTACACCAATTACCTGTTTGCCAAGGGACTCGACAAGATACTCAAGAAAGTCGGGGAAGAGGCAGGCGAGTTAATAATAGCTTCGAAGAACGGGTCTCCTTCGGAAATACGGGCAGAGGCGGCGGACCTGTTTTATCACATAATGGTCCTCCTCGCAGAGAGAGGGATGTCACTGTCCGATGTATTCGATGAACTGAAAAACAGAGCGTAAGAATGAAAAACGGTGAAACAAGGCGGATTATCCATGTAATTTAAAATATCGGCCCAAAAGCGGCACATTTTAGAAAATCCGCATATTTGATTAAAAAATGGGTATTATATAATATAATTAGTACGATTAGCACTCAACATTAGTGAGTGCTAATAAAGTGCGAAAAAATATAATAGGAGGTATACTTTATGACAATAAAGCCATTGGGTGAAAGAGTCGTTATCAAAATGCTTGAAACCGAAGAAGTTACCAAGGGCGGCGTCGTACTTCCCGGCAGTGCCAAGGAAAGGCCGCAGGTTGCCGAAGTCGTGGCAGTCGGACCCGGCGGCTATGACGACAAGGGCAGAGAGATCAAGATGGAAGTGAAAGTCGGCGACAAGGTACTTATCAGCAAATATGCAGGAACCGAAGTAAAGATCGACGACGTGGAGTACACGATCCTCAAACAGAGTGATATCCTGGCGAAAGTGGAATGATCCCCGGATCGTTTGTTTGGTTCAATAAATTATTAGCGGACAAGGAGGCATAAAACATATGGCAAAGGAAATCAAATTCTCGGAAGATGCCAGGCGCGCGCTGGAAAGAGGCGTAAACCAGCTGGCTGATACGGTTAAGGTAACTCTCGGACCGAAGGGCAGGAACGTAGTCCTCGACAAGAAATTCGGGACCCCTGTTGTTACCAATGACGGTGTTACAATTGCTAAGGAAATAGAACTTGAAGACAAATTCGAAAACATGGGCGCTCAGCTCGTCAAGGAAGTAGCAACAAAGACCAACGACGTTGCAGGTGACGGTACGACCACAGCGACCCTGCTTGCCCAGGCTATAATCAGGGAAGGCATGAAGAACGTGGCTGCCGGCGCAAACCCGATGATACTCAAAAAAGGTCTTGCAAGGGCAGTAGAGGTGGCAGTTGATGCTATAAAGGAAAACAGCAGGAAGATCCAGGGCAAGGAAGACATAGCAAGAGTCGCTGCTATATCTGCAAACGACGAATACATCGGCGAATTGATCTCGGACGCCATGGAGAAGGTCACAAATGACGGCGTCATCACTGTCGAGGAAGCCAAGACCATGGGTACGAGCCTTGAAATAGTCGAAGGTATGCAGTTCGACAGGGGATATATTTCCGCATACATGGTAACCGATACTGACAAGATGGAAGCTATCCTCGATGATCCGTACATCCTCATTACCGACAAGAAGCTCAGCAACGTACAGGATCTCCTGCCGCTCCTCGAGCAGATAGTACAGGCAGGCAAGAAACTGCTGATAATCGCGGAAGACGTTGAAGGTGAAGCGCTGACGACCCTGGTGCTCAACAAGCTCCGCGGCACATTCATCTCTGTTGCTGTCAAAGCTCCCGGCTTTGGCGACAGAAGGAAGGAAATGCTCAGAGATATAGCTATCCTGACCGGCGGCCAGGTGATTTCCGACGAGCTTGGACTGGATCTGAAGGAAGTCAAGCTTTCTCAGCTTGGCAGGGCAAGACAGGTCAAGGTCCAGAAGGAAAACACCATTATCGTCGACGGCGCAGGCAAGCCGGAAGAGATCAAGAAGAGGATCAGCTCGATCAGGAACCAGATCGAAGAGACCACTTCCGATTTCGACAAGGAGAAACTCCAGGAGAGACTCGCGAAACTGGCAGGCGGCGTAGCCGTTATACAGGTCGGCGCTGCAACGGAAGTGGAAATGAAGGAAAAGAAGCTCCGCATCGAGGATGCTCTTGCCGCAACGAAGGCTGCAGTGGAAGAAGGTATCGTTGCAGGCGGCGGTACGGCATATGTAAACGCTATACCGAAGGTTGCAAAGCTGCTTAATGAAGTCCATGGAGACGAAAAGACTGGCGTACAGATCATACTGAAAGCCCTTGAGGAGCCTGTAAGGCAGATCGCAGCCAATGCCGGACTCGAAGGCTCCGTCATCGTCGATAAGGTCAAGAACAGCCCGGTCGGCGTAGGCTTCGATGTACTGAAGGAAGAGTACGTCGATATGATCAAGGCAGGTATCGTCGATCCTACCAAGGTCACAAGGACTGCCCTCCAGAATGCCGCATCCATAGCCTCTATGGTGCTCACCACCGAGAGCGTGGTAGCAGACAAACCGGAGAAAGAGCCTCCGATGCCTGCAGGCGGCGGCGGAATGGGCGGAATGTACTAAAAACAGGCTGCCCGCGGAATATGCGGCATGAATTGACAACAGAACGGTTTACAGGCCTGAAAGGGGTGCCCCGGTGTAGAACCACCAGGACACCCCCTTTTTATATGAGCGTACAAATGCTTTTCTTGCTGTATATTAAGGCCGCGATTACTGCAGATGCCGCGTCAGACCGCGTAATCTGTGTCCGGCACAGACCCCTCGATCCCGGACCCGGACTGCCGCGCGGATCGGCGTGATCTTTCATGCAGCCCGGTCATCCTGTGTCCGGAGGTTTGTTTACAGACAATTCTTTCTGATCTGTGGTATATTTGAAAGGAAAAGCCTGTACGGCGAATCCAGCGGACGGGAAAGGGAAAGCGATGGACGATCGGATTTTTTACGTAGCAGCCGGTATCATAGCTGTTTCAGCAATAATCATATCCGGGTACGCCAAAAACAAGCGCAGGGTAAGGAAACTGGAGCAGGAACTCGTAGGGCAGTGGGGCAGGGCCCCTGAGGGTAAGTACAAGGACACCGACATGAAAGCCATAGCCGGCTTCTTCAGGGAATTGAGCCGCAACAGCGGCGGAGATTTCCTCGTTGATGATATTACGTGGAATGACCTGGACATGGACAGGATTTTTATGAGGATCAACAACACGCAGTCCACTGTTGGCGAGGAGATCCTGTATTCCCTGTTGAGAAGGCCGGTATTTGACGGATCCGAACTCATGGAGCGGGGCCGTCTCATTGAGTATTTCAGGACGAATCCCGATGAGTGCCTGGAACTCCGGAAGATACTGGCCGCGCTGGGGAAGAAAAGGCATGCGCAGGTTTACGAATATTTCTTCGGCGAGCCTGTCACGTTCAGATACGGGAGATATGTCCTGCAGGCAGCGGCGCTGCTCTTTTCGCCGCTTCTCATGGCCATCGATGTTTCCTTCGGGTTTGCGGCAATTGTCGGATTGTTCATATTTAACATGCTGGCTTACCACAAGGCAAAAAGCGAGTACGAGATCTACCTGGCCGGTCTCTGTTACCTGGTCGATATGATAAGGTGCTCGAAAAAGATCGCCGCAGCCGAAATCCCCGGTATAAAGGAATATGCCGCCAGGATGGGGAACCTGTCGGGGGAAATGAGATCCTTCAGCATAAATTCTTTCTACCAGCTTTTTTACCAGACCGGCGATTACATGGTTTTCGAGCCGCTCAAGTCGATGTTCCTCCTGGAGCTTATCGCTTTCGGGAGGCTCCTTAAGACCATATATGCCCATAAACAGGTGCTCCGCGAAATGTATGAGACCATAGGGTACCTCGACAGCATGGTATCTGCCGCTTCATACAGGGAATCGCTGGACTTCTGGACCGTACCCGCGCTTTATACTAGTGACGGGGCAAAGCCGGTGTCGCTTTCTATCAGGGACGCCTGCCATCCCCTGATAGAAAATGCTGTTGCGAACTCCATTGATGCCGTGAGACCGGTACTGATCACCGGCTCGAATGCATCCGGCAAGTCGACTTTTTTGAAGACCGCCGCCATAAATGCCATCCTGGCACAGACCATATACACCTGTGTCGCCCGCGGATACCGTTCCTGCTATTTTAAAGTTTTCACGTCAATGGCGTTATTATATAGCCGAGATCAACTCGCTGAAAAGGATACTGGACAACCTGGGAGGACCGGTACCGCTGCTGTGCGTCATTGACGAGGTGCTGAGAGGAACGAACACCATCGAGAGGATAGCCGCTTCCACCGAGATACTTCGGCATTTCGCCGGCGGGAACTGTATCCTTATTGCTGCAACTCATGATATCGAGCTTGCGGAGATACTGAAAAACCTGTATGACAATTATCATTTCACTGAGAAATACGAAGGCGATGAAATAAAGTTCGAATATAAGATGCATCCCGGGAAATCGACGACGCATAATGCGATAAAACTGCTCAAAGTCATCGGCTATCCGGAGCATATTGTGAAAAATGCGGAAGACAGGGCTGAAAAGTTCCTTGCAGAGGGCAGATGGCATACCGTTAATGCAGAGTGACAGTATAAGGAGGAGGAGCAGAAATAGACAGCGGGATCAGGAACGGCAGCAAAATCGAAATTGAAAGCAAAACCGGCAGGAGAACAAAAAAGAAAATTCGGGTTATGGCCATCATAGCCGCAGGTCTTTTCATCCTGACCATATTTGCTGCTTTCTATGACGGCCTGTCAGTCAGGAGATACAGGATAGGCACCGGCAAACTGGAGCGCGGGCAGAACGTGAGGATAGTGCTGATCGCCGACCTGCACAGCAGTATATACGGAGAAAACCAGGAACACCTTGTAAACCTGGTAAAGAGGCAAAATCCGGATCTGATAGCTCTTGCAGGGGACATAGCCGACGACGATGCCCCTCATGCCGGAACAGAGATGTTCCTTGCCGGCATCAGGGACGCAGCTCCCGTTTTCTATGTTTCCGGGAACCATGAATGCTGGTCCCGTGAGATCGGGGAGATCAAAGATATGATAAGGGGATACGGCGTAACCGTGCTGGAGCACAGCTGCACCACGATCGCGGTCAATGGCGCGAGGATCATCATCTGCGGCGTCGACGACCCTGACATCAGACTCGAAAAAGGTACGGGCTATGACTGGAAACAGGAGATGCATGAGGCATTCGACAGTCTTGCGGATGAGCCCGGATATAAGATACTGCTGTCCCACCGTCCGGAACGCGTAAACACATACACGGAATTCAGCTTTGACCTGGTACTGTCCGGACATTCCCACGGAGGGCAGGTCAGGATTCCATTTATTCTGAACGGATTGTACGCGCCGGACCAGGGATGGTTCCCCAAGTACGCAGGGGGCGTGTACCGCCACGGAAGCATGACACATGTGGTAAGCAGGGGAGTTTCATATAATCCCGGGCTCCCAAGGATATTCAACCCTCCTGAGGTCGTGGTCGTCGACATATACGGCAAATGACCGGCACAATACTGAAATATTGTTAATCGATGAATGGTATGATACAATCAGAATTACCTGTTACACTAATTTGGATGCCAGGCGGGAGGATTTCGGATGGATACTTTTATGGAGAAGCTCGTGACCAGGAAGAAAACTCTTACTGATCACCTTATCACGATAGGGGCCGTCGTCGGATCGGCATTGCTGATACTGCTGGCCCTTTCGATACCGATACTGATACAGCTCGGGCTGAGCCTGGTGCTGGCGGCCGCTGCAGCATACCTTGGGTACAGAGTGATAACTTCGCGTAATATCGAATATGAATATATAGTGACCAACGGCGACCTGGATATCGACATGATAGTATCCAAAAGGAAGAGAAAAAGGATATTCAGCGCCAACTGCAAGGAATTTGACATAGTATCCCCGGTAAAGAGCAGCCATTTCGACCAGTCGGTGCAGAGCATAAAAAACAGGATCGATGCTTCAAGTTCCATCGATTCGCCGGATGCGTACTTCATCACGCTCAATTATAACGGAGAAAGGACTTTGGTCATTTTCGAGCCCACTGAAAAGATGCTGAATAATTTCAGGCTCTATATACCGAGGAAAGTATTCAGAAGCTGAGGTGGTCCAATGCCTTTCGAACTGGAAATATTGGCAAGGCTGCTGCTTGCGGTGCTGCTTGGCGGATTCATAGGCTACGAACGGGAACACACCAACAGGCCCGCCGGCTTCAGGACGCATATACTCGTGTGTGCGGGAGCAGCACTGGTCATGGCTACTTCAGAATACATGGTCAGGAGGTATTCCATTTCAGCCGTGGACCCTGCGAGACTGGGTGCCCAGGTCATAAGCGGCATCGGTTTCCTTGGCGCCGGCACTATCATACGCGATGGCGTCAATGTCAGGGGCCTTACGACGGCAGCTAGCCTGTGGGCAGTATCATGTGTCGGTATAGCGGTCGGATGCGGCTTCTACCTGGGAGCCGTGATAGCGACGATATTGATATTCATAACGCTTATCACGCTTAAAAAGGCGGAAAGGCGTTTTTCGAGGCGGAACAGGTTCAGGACGATCATAGTCGAATCCGAGAATATCAGCGGCCAGGTAGGACTTGTGACCAATCTTCTCGAAAAAAACAGCATCGAGATCAAGAATATCCAGTTATATAAAAGCAAGGACAGCGCCCAGATGATAAAGCTGCTCGTAAAGCTGCCGGGAGGCGCCATGGATGTGCAGACGCTGAATGAACTGCAGGCTATCGAAGGCGTCAGGGAAGTATACGAGGAATAGAAGTATGCGAGGTATAAGTATACTGTAAACAGAATGAGTATACCGGGAACAACGCATGTACGAATGCTCACGGAATTATCCATATCCGGGCGGTTCCCTGATGATCATATCTTCAAGATTTCCGTATGATTTCTGCACGGTTTGGGACAACTTATTGACACATATGACAGGACAACCCTGTAGTTTGCCACTTTTCCGCATGAAGCGGCATGGTCTAATCCATGCCGCTTTTGAATAGAAATAGGACATAGACCAAACTAATCCGGCGGAAGAAAAGGGGTGTCTTACTTGCGCGGGCAGAATACTCGGAGGATGATGCGTGAAGATGCGGAGGCAGCTTTGGGCCTTAGCAGCAGGGAGGCTGAACGGAGGCTTCTGGAGTACGGCCCGAACCTGCTGACCGAAAAGAAGAAAGTTTCGCCTGTAAAGTTGATGCTGGACCAGTTTACCGACATAATGGTCATAATACTCATGGTTTCCACCGTAATTTCCGCATTTATGGGCGAAATAACCGAAGCCGTCACGATTATCGCGATCGTCACCCTCAATGCGGTCCTTGGCTTCATACAGGAGTACAGAACGGAAAAAACGATGGAAGCCCTTAAGAGCCTTACTGCGCCTGAGGCAAAAGTCATCAGGGACGGCAGGCAGGTCAGTGTGCCTGCCGACCGGGTGGTCCCGGGAGATATAATCGTGCTCGAGGCCGGCGACAGGATAGCTGCAGACGCAGTTTTGCTGGACAGTGTAAATATCCAGGCCGATGAATCGCTGCTGACAGGCGAATCCGTCCCTGTGGAAAAGACTGCCGTATCACCCGGAAAAGATCCCGCCAGGGCAGGCAGGAACAGCAGGGTATTCATGGGTACGAGCGTAACGGCCGGCCGGGCCAAAGCGCTTGTGACTGCCACGGGCATGAACACTGAAATGGGCCGCATCGCGGATATGATACAGAATATAGAAGAAGAACAGACGCCGCTGCAGAAAAGGCTCGACAAGCTGGGCAAGATCATCGCTGCAGGATGCCTTGCCATATGTGCTGTTGTCGCCGGCGTCGGTATAATACGCGGCGAAGACGTTTTCAACATGCTCCTTTCAGGGATCAGTCTTGCAGTCGCGGCAGTGCCTGAAGGGCTCCCTGCGCTTGTGACGATCTCACTGGCGCTGGGCGTCCAGAGGATGATGCGGAGGAATGCGCTCATCAGGAAGCTCCCGGCGGTCGAGACCCTCGGATGCGCAGGCGTAGTATGTTCAGACAAAACAGGCACGCTGACGCAGAACAGGATGACAGTCAGGCAGATCTATGCCGACGGCAGGATCATCGGGGTGGCGGATGAGAAAAAAGTCGGAAGACGTTTTGATAAAAACCCGGAAGGGTATTTCCACGTAAACGGCAGGGTGCTGGATCCGACAGACAGGGCCCTCAGGAGGGTCCTGGAAATAGCTGCGCTCTGCAATAACGCGGTCCCGGCCGGAGAAACCGGCTTGAAACTGCCCTCGCCGGACGTACCGGCGAGCAGGTCCGGACATGCGGACAAAATGCGGAAGTTCGCAGGAGATCCGACTGAAACGGCGCTGATGGCTGCTGCTGAGAAAGCAGGGCTGTCCTTTGAGGAACTTGGCATGATCTACCGAAGGACAGACGAACTTCCCTTCGATCCGGAAAGGAAATGCATGTCGGTGGTCTGCGTGGACCGTAACGGCGAAGCTTTCCTGTTCACGAAAGGCGCACCCGACATGCTGCTGAAAAAGTGCAGCAGGGTGGAGAGAGCCGGGACGGTGAAGACGATGGACCATATGGACAGATCCGGGATACTGAAGGCAAACGACCGTATGGCGGCAGGAGCGCTGAGGGTGATAGCCGTCGCATACAAAAGGCTTGGAAAGGGCAGGTATTCAAGGAACGGCCTCGAAACAGACCTCATTTTCGCAGGACTGTTGGGTATGATCGACCCGCCCAGGCCTGAAGCGGCTGAAGCCGTTATGAAATGCAAGATGGCGGGCATCAGGCCTGTTATGATAACCGGAGACCACAAGCTGACCGCAGTGGCGATCGCGAAAGAACTTGACATATACGGGGAGGGTGACACTGTCCTTACAGGCGAAGAACTGGACTCGATGGACGAGGAATCGCTTGAGAAGGCGGCGGCAACCACCACTGTCTATGCAAGGGTATCCCCGAAACACAAGCTTGCAATCGTAAGAGCCCTCAAAAGGCTCGGAAGCATCGTAGCAATGACCGGGGACGGCGTGAACGACGCTCCCGCCCTGAAACGCAGCGACATTGGTGTGGCGATG
>DAOSCC010000017.1:11440-17431 GCA_035361135.1 Clostridiales bacterium
CCCGCCGTCAAGGAGGCCGATATCGGCGTCGCTATGGGCAGGACCGGCACCGATGTCACAAAGGAAGCGTCGTCGATGGTGCTGATGGATGATAATTTCGCCACCATTGTTGCCGCTATAGAAGAGGGCAGGGTGATCTACAGCAATATAAGGAAGTTTATAAGATACATGCTTTCCTGCAACCTCGGAGAGGTGCTGACCATGTTCCTCGGCATGCTGGCAGGCCTTCCGGTGCCCCTGCTGCCCATACAGATACTGTGGGTCAATCTTGTGACGGACGGGCTGCCGGCTGTGGCGCTCGGTTTCGACCCGCCCGAAAAGGATATCATGAAACAGAGACCCAGGGATCCCGAAGAGAGTATTTTTTCACAAGGCCTTGCAGGGCTGATCATTGTGAGAGGGATCCTCATCGGCCTGGCGACCCTGGCGGTATACGCTTCGCTTCTTTGGTATACGGCTGATATAGGGCTTGCCAGGACCGGAGGTTTTGTCACGCTGGTACTGTCGCAGCTCATACATGTATTCGAATGTAAATCCGAAACGCGGAACATTTTCCGGATACCGCTGTTCAACAACATTTTCCTTGTACTTGCCGTGATCTGCTCATCGGTCATGATGCTCGGCGTCATATATATCCCTGTCCTGCAGAACATCTTCAAAACAGTTCCGCTGGGGCTGAACGAGTGGATGATCGCAGGGGGACTTTCCTTCCTGGCTCCGGTCCTGACCAGCATGTTCATGCCGCGCCGCTAAATAAAAAAAGGGGACATTCCTCGCAAAACAAGGTATGGTGACACTCATCTGCAAAGAAGTATTCCTCTATGGCTGAGGAATGTCACGCATGCCTGCTGAGGAGTGTCCCCAAACCTTTTACATGGGGACATTCCTCGCAGAAAAAGGTATGGTGACACTCCTCTGCGAAGAAGTATTCCTCTATGGTAGAGGAATGTCACGCATGCCTTGTTGAGGAGTGTCCCCTTACCCTTTTCCTGATAAAATATTCCTTGAAATGACATTATAAAAAATATATAATTAGTGGAGCCTGAAATGTCCTTAATGAAAGCATTTTTGGCTATCATAAATTGCATGCGCTTTTTAACAGATTGTTCACAATTTATTAAAATGTATCTCTCATAATTGTATTGGCGCAGTGTGTCAAGAGACGTTTGTTGCAGGAGGGGCAAATATGATAGAAATACAGAACCTGACCAAACGATACGGTCAGATAACAGCTGTGAAAGACCTGAATTTCACCGTCGAGAAAGGTGAAATACTTGGGTTCCTCGGTCCGAACGGAGCGGGAAAATCCACAACGATGAACATAATCACAGGCTACATACCTTCGACCGAAGGGACTGTAAAGGTGGATGGATACGACATCCTGGAATCGCCGAAGGAAGTGAAGAGGCGCATAGGTTTTCTGCCGGAACAGCCGCCTGTCTACATGGACATGACTGTCGCAGATTACCTGGATTTTGTAGCCGATCTGAAAAAGGTGGACAAGAAGCAAAAGAGAAGCCAGATAAGTGACATAATGGAACTTGTCAAAATAGGGGACCACAGGAACAGGCTCATAAAGAACCTGTCGAAAGGGTACAAACAGAGAGTCGGCCTTGCGCAGGCCCTTGTCGGAAGCCCCGACGTACTCATCCTCGACGAACCCACCGTCGGTCTCGACCCCAAGCAGATCATCGAGATAAGGAAGCTTATAAAGGCTCTTGGCAAACAGCATACAATCATCCTCAGTTCGCATATCCTGCCTGAGGTCAGTGCCGTCTGTGAAAGGGTAGTCATTATCAATAAAGGCGAGATCGCGGCCATCGATACGCCTGAAAACCTGTCCAGGGGTCTTGGCTCAGCTTCGAAGCTGACGGCTACGATAGCAGGTCCCAGGAGTTCTGTGGAGAACGCCATCAGGGAAATATACGGCGTCAAATATGTTGAGTCTGCAGCAGACAAGGGAAAAGAGGCAATTAGCTACATCATCGAATCCGACAAGGATGTGGACATCAGGAAGCCTCTGTTCTTTGCGATGGCAAAGCTGGGTTATCCGATAATCGAGCTCAAGAGTCTCAGCCTGAGCCTGGAAGACATATTCCTGCAGATCGTGACAGAGGAAAAGGAGGTCGGTTGACGTATGGCAGCGATATTCTGGAAAGAAGTCAAATCCTATTTTTATTCCCCTATGGCTTATATACTCATAGGTTTGTTCATCCTCCTGACATCGATAATGTTCCTTCCATATCTCAGATATGGTTACGGTCTTTTCAACGATGTCCTCGGGACCATGGGATTCATACTCCTGGTCGTAGTGCCGATCCTGACCATGAGGATCCTGGCTGAAGACCGCAAAAACGGCACTGAGGTGCTTCTGATCACATCGCCTGTGAATATCACCTCGATAGTCGTAGGAAAATTCCTTGCGGTTTATTTTGTTTTCCTTGTAATGACAACGCTTACATTCGTATATCCGATAGTGCAGCTGGCATTCGGAGCCAAGTTCACTGTACAGCTCATAGGAGGCTATATCGGGTTCCTTCTCCTCGGCGCGACTTATATCGCTGTCGGCGTTTTTGCTTCATCGCTGACTGAGAACCAGGTCATAGCTGTGATCATCAGTTATGTATCACTCCTGATAATGTGGCTGGCAGACAGCGTGAGCAGCCTGGTGGGCGGTTTTGTTGCAAAAGTGCTCAACTGGTTCTCGATCCTGTCGAGATACGACGACTTCAACAGAGGCATCCTGGGACTCAGCCCTGTTGTTTACTATTTGAGCTTTACCGCGGTATTTCTGTTCCTTACGGTAAGAGTCATCGAAAAAAGACGCTGGAGTCAGGGGTGATATGAATGGCTAAAATCGATAAGAAAAAGATCAAAAACTTTTTAAATAAAAAGAGTTTGAAATACGGCACGAACGCAGCCGTCATAACTGCCGCGGTCATAGTCATGGCAATCGTGCTGAACCTTCTCGTAGGGCTGCTGGACCTGAAACTGGACCTGACGCCCAACAAACTGTTTTCTCTTTCCGAGGCCACGGTGAACATACTGAACGAACTGGATCAGGACGTTGAGATCATCGGCCTGTTCGACGACGGCGCAATTTCGTCCAACGACGAGTACAAGCAGGTGACGGATCTGCTGAACCTGTATGCGAAGTACCCGCATATAACGGTCAGGTATGTGGATCCCGACAGGAATCCCGGCATTATCAGCCAACTGGACCCTGACGACACGCTCGACCTGGGGTCGACAGACTTCCTCGTAAGGAGCACGGTCAACGGCGCCGAAAAGAAAAAGAAACTTGAATATTATGACCTTTTTGAATTGGAATACGACCAGTATTCGATCAGTTCGTACATCACCGGTTCCAATGCGGAGCAGGGTTTCACCGGCGCGATCAAATACGTGACGTCCGAATATACTCCTGTAGTCTACTTCACTGAAGGACATGACGAGTATGATGTGGATTATTATTACAGGACTCTGAAGGGATACCTGGAAAAGAACAATATACTCGTGAAAAAGATCAACCTGCTGACGGTCGACCAAATGCCGGAAGATGCGGAACTTGTTGTCGTCGCTTCGCCGAAGAAAGACTTCCAGTACGCCGAGAGGGATGTCCTGGAAAGGTATTTCAACGTCGGAGGAAAAGCGATCTTCATGTTCGACTATCTCAAGAACGACCCCTCTTTCGATGAACTGAACAAGCTGCTTAACAAGTACAACCTTGAAATCAATTATGACAAGGTGAAGGAGACTGATGACAGCAGGCACCTGGCCCAGGATCCGTATACGCTGGTGGTGGATGTGAAATCCAATGGGATCGTATCCAGGGCATTCAATACTTTCCTGACCAACTGCAGGAGCATAAGCATACTGAAGAATGAAAAGGAATATATAACCACGACTTCCCTGATCAGCACGAGTCCGACCGCTGTGGGCGAAATGGTCAACAAATCCCGCGGAGACGACCTGCCAGGTCCCCTCGAACTTGCGGTGGCGGTTGAGTACAAGGGCGGAGAGAAGCCGTCGAGAATAATCGCAATGGGCAACTCTTCATTCGTTACCGACAGTGCTTACCAGGTATACGGCGACTTCTACTTCAGCAACATCAACTTCTTCCTGTCGGCAGTGAACTGGATGATCGAGATAAAGGACGAAGTAATAGTGCCCACCAAGAGCTATGATGTGAACAGGTTCAATATAACCGGGCAACAGGCGACAGTGATGACATGGATCCTGGTGGTAGTATTCCCGCTTCTGATACTTGGCACAGGTCTGATGGTATATCTGAGGAGGCGTCATTTATGAAATTTTACAGGAATGCGATCATTCTCGTAGTCGTAGTTGCGCTTCTTGCCGGTGCGTATTTCCTGGTCAGGACCAAAAAGGCCAATCAACAGTCGGATGTAGCCAAAAAATATGATAAGCTGACGGATTATATTTCCACCGACATAGAGTCTGTTACATTGAAAAACAGCGACGGCACCTTCGTGATCGTCAAGAAGGACGATGAATGGGCGCTGTCCACTCCCACGGACCTCAGGTACGATTCGTCGCAGCTCAGCAGTATAGTCATCAATTCAGCTGCAATCGTGGCAGACAAAATGGTGGAAGAGAATGCGGAGGACCTTTCCATATACGGGCTCGACGATCCGGCAACTGCCATAATAAAGGCAAAAGACGGTACCAGCGTGACGCTGGAGATCGGAAACCAGACGCCTACCGGGGGCGGATACTACGTAAAGCGGGCAGGCGAAAACAAGGTATATACCATAAGCAAATATACCGGGGACAAGCTTACTTCAGGAAGGAACGACATAAGGACGAAACAGCTGTTTGACATTACGCCGGACGACATACAGAAGTTCGGCCTGAACAGGAAAGGGCAGAACATTTTTATTTCAGAGAAGATAGACGATACATGGAACATGGTATCACCCATAAAGGGGAGCATGAATGATACGTCCTTCCTTCCGATGCTGGAAGCCGTCGCCGGCGCCGAGGTCGTCGATTTCGTCGATGACGATCCCGAGGATCTCTCCGTATACGGACTTGACAAACCGACATACGAACTGATCTTCAGCACCGAAGCCACAGGCGAGATAAAGCTGCAGATGGGTCTTGAACTGAAAAACGATTCGACCATATACGCGAAACTTGACGGGAACGACGAGGTGTTCACCATAAGCACAAGCCCGTTTACATTCCTTGACAAACCGCTTAAGGAGATCGTAAATGTCTTTGCCTACATCGTGAATATCCAGGATGTCAGGCAGATCGATCTGACGATGGACGGAAAAACGACCCACATGGATCTTGACGTATACCTGGATGAGAACGGCAATATGGATTCAGACAAGGACAAGTTCTATGTGAACGGAGTTGATGCCAGCGGCAGGAACGAAAACGGCAAGCAGCCGTTCAGGCAGTTCTACCAGGCGCTGATCGGCATCAGCATCGATGAGATAGACGTGGACGGCGACCCGTCCGGCGGGAAGGCCGATATAACGATAGACTATACTCTCAAGGACGGGAAGATGAAAGTGGAATTCATACCGAAGGATGAAAACTTCTACTACGTGGTGAGGAACGGCGAGTACGCCGGCGTGCTGGTAAAAAGGAAGAACAAGGGCGAATTCGGCGTTGACGGAATGAAAGAGGCGTACAATACCATGATGGAATTCCTTGCCGGACAGCAGGAATAACGCAGCCAGGTACAGCACGATAAATATATAATGTAATTTGGTAAATAGCTCCGACATAGAATGAACTGGTACATTCTTTGATCGGAGCTGTTTTTATGGATGACGAGCGCAGGAACATACTGAGGGTCGCAGGTATATACGCGGCAAGCATAACGGGGGCGGGATTCGCGTCAGGGCAGGAGATTATGCAGTTTTTCTCCGTTTACAAAACCGGAGGCTTTTGCGGTATATTGCTTGCAGGCTCGCTGTTCAGCGTTTTGGGCTGTATCGTCCTCGGCAAGGT
>DAOSCC010000018.1:0-17414 GCA_035361135.1 Clostridiales bacterium
CGATGATATCCAGTCGCATTTCGGCGACTGGACTTTCCTGAGCCATCCGCAGCCGAAGCCGCACGAGGCGCCGAAACTGCCGGTACACACGATCCTCGGCGGGGTCAGGGAACTTGCCGAAAAGAGAGGTATCAAAGTCGTATACCACAAGGGCTGCGATGTCATGGACATGGATGACGAGGATATAAGCGGCGCTGTAGAATGCGCCTCCGGATCGGATGTGATCATAGCCGTGGTCGGGGACTGTCTCGCACAGAACGGCGAATTCAAGGACAGGGCGGATCTGTCGCTTTCCGGGAACCAGCAGAAGCTGCTGGAGAGCCTGAAGGAATGCGGAAAGCCGCTGATAGTCGTACTTGTCAACGGCAAACCGCTGGCAATACCCTGGGTGGCGGAGAACGCCGATGCCGTGCTGGAAGCCTTCAACCCAGGCCTGTTCGGAGGAAAGGCTGTGGCGGAGATCATATTCGGCGAACTGAACCCCAACGGGAAACTTCCGATATCCTTCCCATACCATTCCGGCCAGCTGCCGGTATATTACAACCAACTGCCCGGCTGGCACGGCGGGCGGTATATGGATATGCCCTGCAAACCGCTGTACAGCTTCGGTTATGGGCTCTCCTACAGCCAGTATGAATACTCCAACCTGCGCCTGTCACGCACCAGGTGTTCCGCCAATGATACGGTGACAGTATCCGTAGACGTTACCAACAGAGGTCCTTACGACGGCAAAGAAACTGTGCAGCTTTATGTGAACGACGTCATAAGTTCCGTGGTCACGCCTGTCAGGCAGCTAAAAGGCTTCGTCAAGACAGAGATCAGGAGCGGGGAGACCAAAACGGTGGAGTTCGCTCTTCCGGTCAGCGAACTTTATATAATAGATGAAAATGAAAACCAGGTAGTGGAACCGGGAGATTTCGAGATACTCGTAGGTCCGGATTCCAGGCCGGAGAGCCTGCTGAAAGCGGTCCTGACTGTTGTATGACAAAAGTGATATTCTCGGAAATGATAATTGGAGACACAGCAAATGCATATAACACACTTACTTAACAGAACTGCCATCTGTTATCCGGTGTATCTCCGGATTGTACAAACTGCCCGGTAAATCCGGGCTTTTTTCTATCCCTTTTTCACTTGACAGGGCATCTGATTCTGATAATCTGTATGTAGAAACATATATGGACATGGGTCGATCCGACAGATTGTCCTCCGATATATTGTTCTGAGTCGTAAGACAGGAATGTTTGCACAGGGAGGTTGTTTTATGAGCGATATAAAAACCATAGGCGTACTGACAAGCGGCGGAGACGCGCCGGGAATGAACGCCGCGATAAGGGCAGTGGTCAGGACAGGCATATACCACGGCTTCAAAGTCATGGGTATATATAGAGGTTATAACGGTCTGATAAACGGCGACATGTTCGAAATGGATTTAAGAAGCGTTTCGGATATCATCCACAGGGGCGGGACCATCCTCAAGACAGTCCGCTGCCAGGCATTCAAAACCGAGGAGGGCATTCAGAAAGCTATTTCGATGGCACAGGTATTCGGGCTCGATGCTATCGTAGTGATAGGAGGAGACGGCTCCTTCAAAGGCGCAAGGGACCTGGCAAGGCGCGGTGTCAAGGTGATGGGCATACCCGGTACCATCGATAATGACATCGGGTGCTCCGAATACACCATAGGATACGATACCTGCCTCAATACAGTCCAGGACGCCCTTGACAAGATAAGGGACACGGCGTATTCCCATGAGCGCTGCAGCGTCCTTGAGGTAATGGGAAGGCATGCAGGGTATATTGCCCTGAACGTCGGTATAGCCAGCGGCGCTGAAGTGGTGATACTGCCGGAAAGGCCGTTTGATTTCAACAAGGATATCATAAAACCGATACTCGAAGGCAGGAACAGGGGAAAAAAGCATTATATCGTGATAGTTGCCGAAGGGGTCGGCGGAGCAGTAAACCTTGCGGAAAAAATCGAAGAAATCACCGGGATCGAAACAAGGGCAACAATACTTGGGCACATACAGCGCGGCGGAAGCCCTACGGTGCGCGACCGTGTCATGGCAAGCATGATGGGCGCCAAAGCGACGGAATTGCTGGCTAATGGGATCTACAACCAGATCATCGCAGTAAAAGCCGGCGAAATTGTCGGCATAGATATAGAAGAAGCGCTGGAAACCAAGAAGGAAATACCGAAGGACATGCTGGAACTCAGCACGATACTGTCACTGTAATGGCGGAATCTTCTTCGTGGTCATATAATTGAGTCTGATCAGCACAATTATTTCAGTAACTTAATATGCAAATGTTGTTCTCCTGAATCGGTCAGCCCAGTTTATATACCGGGCTGATTTTTATTTCAGCAGTTTTGTTATACAATGGTGCTAACCGGACTGATTTTCCACCGACTATATATATGAAATCATTCATGAATGGTTGAGAGGCAGCAGAACGGTATGGAACAAGTCGAACTGAATAAAATGCTTGACAACAGGGAGTTTCTTGACAAGCTTTACAGCTTCGCCTATGTGCGGTGCAGCAGTTCACATGAAGCAGAGGACCTGTGTTCGGATATCCTGGTATCCATAATGGCGTCGGCCCAAAAAAGTCCCGAAATCCACAATTTGAACGCTTTCGTGTGGACGATTGCGCACAGGGTCTATGCTGACCATTGCAGATCACGAAAAAAGGAAAGATCTGTGCAAATTACGGGCAACTTTTCGGATATGGTTTTTGCCATAACGGACGATCCGATAGACCATGTTCTCGAGCTGGTTTTTCAGCCTGTAATCAATTATGCTATCGAAAAATGCATCGAAAACGGACTGCTCAACATTCCGGAAACCTCACCTTGCGCTGAAGGTACATGGATGGTAGTGAGCAAATAATAATGTGTTATAATATAGGCAAATGCAACCAAAAGAACATGTCGTGAGGTCCGCTGATGCTGAGCAGGAAAGAATTCACGGAAATGGCGATGAGGCTATATGAGTTCTGCGAATACCCGGCGGTGAGGTATAAAATACTTTACCACCTGCTGGACAGGCCATATGACGATCCGGAACTCAGCAGCCTGCGCCCTGCGTTTCTCAACAGTGACATAGTCGAAGAACTCTGGCGCGAGCAGGATGAATACGGCGGATGGGGTCCTTTGAGAGATAAGGATTATTCGGTAAAGGCCAGGTTCCCCACATCGCTGGTCGCGATCGACCGCTGCCTGTACATCGGTCTTACCATCGATGACCGCGATATACTTTTCAACGCTTATGAATACCTCCAGGATTTCTTAAGGGGCACCAGCCGTGAAAAGCTGTATGACAAGAACGAGCGGGCGATACCATGGCAGATAGCCGTCATCTGCGAAACGATAGAATCGATCAGGCCTTACAATGAACTTTGCGACAGGACATACAGCGAGTGGATGTACATAGTGTCCCGCGCCTACGAGGACGGCGAATACAGCTATGAACGGGAGCGAGACGCCCAGCATGAAGTTTTCGGAACCCGTGAAAAAAGGCTCGTGCCGATGCAGTTCGGGCTGTTGCTGAAGCGCCGCGAAAATGTCCCTCCGAAACTCGAGCATGCGATGCTCCTCCACCACGGAAGGCACGCCTATTATCACGGGTATTTCTGGGAGAACTGCCCCGCGAAACTGCCCGACAATTTCGTCTATGAAAAGACAAGGCGCTGGATGTATTCATTCAACTATATAAACCAGTTCAGGGGTTCAGCGCTGTTCCTCGCCGACGCAGTGGAATGGCTGCTTTCATGCAGGAATGCAGACGGGCTCTGGGACTGGGGTCCGCAGGTCAAAGACCCCTGGGGGTACTTCAGATACTTCTCCACGAACCGGCACTACCAGCATAACCGAATAGTCGACTGTACCATGGAGATACTGGATTTTCTCAAAAAGTATATAGACAATAATACCGGTTCGAATGTCGAACCTGTTTCCGGTTGACCGGTATGTATGAACAGGGACCGCCTTAACGGAGAACAGGCCGATCCCCGGATAACCGCCGCAATAACATGCACATCGCACCTGATAAAACGGCCGGCTCCAGGAGCCGGCCGTCACGGTTTTCATCAGTTATCCAGTTTGAGGTCTCCTTCCTTTATCCAGCCGATCTTCCGGCAGATCAACCCGAATATATAACTCAAAACCGCAGGCAGCACGATACTTATCATTGCCAGCGCGAACCAGTCGAACGCTGTGATCGCAGTTTTTGTACCTGCTGCTATGTCATTGATCCATCCGGTATACACTCCTATCGGACCTACAAGACCGCAGGTACCCATACCGGACGCTACCGCCGGGCCGTTCATTTCCAGCCTGAACACGACCGTTGAGATCGGTCCGGTGATGGCACTTGCCAGGATGGCAGGTATCCATATCTTCGGGTTCCGGACTATATTCCCCATCTGGAGCATCGACGTGCCAAGTCCCTGGGAGACCAGTCCGCCCCAGCGGTTTTCACGGAAAGATATGACGGCGAACCCCACCATGTTGGCGCAGCACCCCGCCAGGGCAGCGCCCCCGGCCAGCCCGGTCAGGCCTAACATGTGGCAGATCGCCGCGCTGCTGATAGGCAGTGTCAGCACTATTCCTACTATGACCGAAACCAATATGCCCATGATGAACGGCTGCTGCTCAGTTGCCCACATTATGACCTCTCCTATGGAACTTGCTGCCGCACCGATGGGAGGCGCGATAAGCGCAGAAACACCAACCCCGGTAAATATGGTCACAAGCGGAGTGACCAGGATATCGACCTTTGTTTCTTTTGAAACCGCCTTGCCTATTTCAGCGGCAATAATAGCTATAATAAGTACTGCCAGCGGACCTCCCGCGCCTCCGAGCTGGTTTGCCGAATATCCCACGGCTGCAAGCGAAAACAGGACCAGCGGCGGGCATTTCAAAGCGTACCCTATGGCAACTGCCATTGCCGGGCCCGACATGTCTGAAGCAAACTTGCCTATTTTATTCAGGAAAGCCAGTCCCGTCTGGGTACCGATGGTATTGATTATCGTCCCTATGAGCAGCGAACAGAACAGGCCCTGCGCCATGGCACTCATGGCGTCTATGGCATAGAGGCGGCCGGAAATGACTATCCCTTTTCTTTCAAGAAATGCACGTATCTTACCTGGCTTTGCACTCTTCCTTCCCATATGAAGCTATCCCCCATATCCTGTATATTTCGGGCAGAATCCACAGCGCCAAATATAGCAGAACGTTATCTCTGCAACCTTAAGTTATCATGTTTAGTACAATTTTATCCGAAATATCCGATTTGTCAATCATGAAGTTTACGATATTTCAGCCCGGGATCCCAACGTTTTCAGTCATCCTGCCGATGCAGCCCCGTTTTCCGTCGCCGCACGCTTCCGTATCCTGTGGCGGGCATAGAAGAAGCTCGCTACCTGGCCGAATCCTGCTAATGCCCAGGTGATAGGATAGCAAATGAAAAGCATGAATATCGAGCGATACCATGTGAAGAAAGTGGCCAGCCAGACGATCCTCATAAGGCACGCGCCGATCAGCGTACAGAGCATCGGCAGTATAGAATAGCCCATTCCGCGGGTCAGGCCGGGGAAAACGTTCATGATGCCACATGTGAAATATGCAGCCATCATGATGTACATTCTTTCCATGCCAAGCTCAATGACCTCCGGTTCAGTCGTGTACAAGCTGAGCAGCGGCCTTCCGAAAAGCAGTATCGCCCCGCCCAGCACCAACCATGTGGCAAAGACCAGTGCAGCGCATATCTTTGCAATGGTGTCGATGCGGTCGTACTTTTTCGCGCCCATATTCTGTCCCGTAAATGTAACCGCCGCGTTGTAATATGCATTCATAGTAGTGCCCGCAAGGCCCTCCACATTGCTGGCAGCGGAATTGGCCGCGACCATGGTGGATCCGAAAGAATTGACAGCCGACTGTATCAGTGTATTTGATATGGAAAAAAGCGCACTCTGCAGCCCGGCAGGTATGCCCACCCTCAGTAATATTTTGAGTTTTTGCCCGTCGATGCGCAGCCTCCGTGGTATGAAACGAATCGACAGGCTGCTCCTGTAAAGGCACGCCAGGGTGAGAAACGCCGAGAGGTACTGCGTGATGATCGTTGCCCATGCCACCCCGTCGACACTCATGCCGACTGCAATGACAAAAAACATGTTCAAAAATACATTGGCCACACCGGAGATGAAAAGGTAATACGTAGGATGGCGGCTGTCACCTACTGATCGCAGTATGGCTGCCGCAAAGTTGTACACCATGTTGGCGGGTACTCCCAGGAAGTATATGCGCATGTACAGCACCGACAAGTCAATGATGTCTTCAGGAGTACCCATCCAGGCCAGCATAGGCTTGCACAGGACAAGCCCTGCTGCCATCACGATCACACCGCTTATGATGCTGACAGCGATCGAAGTATGGACTGACCGGCTTACTTCTTCCGGATGGCCGGCCCCGTAATCCTGTGCCACGATGACGCTCGTACCCACTGACAGTCCCATGAACGTATTGACCAGCAAATTGATTAGCGCGCCTGTGGCACCTACCGCCGCGAGCGCCTCTTTCCCTGAAAACTGCCCTACGATTATCATATCGGCTGCGTTGAACAGCAACTGCAGGATGTTCATTGCCATGATAGGCAGCGCGAATATCAGGATCTTGCCGAACAGCGGTCCGTTGCACATATCCATGTCATGATGTTTTGAAATGTCCAAGTAAATCTCTTCCTTCGATATATTGAATATTTTGATCTTTACGCAGTGTCTATCCTGCCTGCTTCTGCGTCATAACCAAATCGCCATTGTTTACATAACAGGAGTCCGACTTTGTTGATAAATATCATAACACAATAAGCATTCCAGTTCCATGTAGTATCCTGTGCAATGTTTGTAAATTCTGCATATGTTAACACAAACACCCCACTAAGCGAGAAAATTTTATGCAATTAATCAAAAACACCGTCTCAATTGATATGAGACGGTGTTCCGGCGGGACGATCCCTTGCCGTTTTCAGTAGTTCTGCTTCCTGACCTCGAAGAAGCTCTTCGGATGTCCGCACACAGGGCAAACCTCGGGAGCTTTCTTTCCCATTACAAGGTGACCGCAGTTGCGGCATTCCCAAATGGTCATCTCGGATTTTTCGAACACCTGCTGCATCTCCACATTGCTGAGAAGCTTGCGGTATCTTTCCTCATGAGCTTTCTCGATCGCCGCTACCATCCTGAACTGCTTTGCAAGTACGGTAAAGCCTTCTTCCTCGGCATCCTTTGCAAAACGTTCATACATATCGGTCCATTCATAATTTTCGCCATTGGCGGCACTGAGCAGGTTCTCAGCCGTGCCTCCGAGCTCGCCGAGAGCCTTGAACCAGAGTTTTGCATGCTCTTTCTCATTATTGGCAGTCTCTTCGAAAATTGCAGCGATCTGCTCATATCCCTCTTTTCTCGCTACCGAAGCGAAATAGGTGTACTTGTTCCTTGCCTGCGACTCGCCGGCAAATGCTTCCCAAAGATTCTTTTCTGTTTTTGTTCCTTTCAGATCCATAACTAACTCTCCTTTTCCATATGATTTTTTATTTGCAATTTTCACAAATAAATTTCAGATTCAGGTCATACCCGGTGATCTCGATGCCTGTCTGCCTCTGCAGAAACTCTCTCAGGCCTTCGATGAACATGTCATGCACCGTCCCGCACTTCTGGCAGACGAGATGCTCATGTGGTATTGTCGACTTGTCGTACCTGTCCGGTGAATTGGGAATAGGGATGCGCCTTATCTCTCCGGCATCCGTCATAAGACCAAGGTTCCTGTAAACGGTGCCTATGGCAATGGAAGGCATCTCCTTCTTTGCTTTTATATAGATTTCCTCGGCCGTCATATGCTCATTGGACGTTTTTATAATGTTCAGTATGGTTTTTCTTTGTCTTGTCAATTGAGCACCTCAGGAATAAGAATTATTCTTAATTTTATTATATATAAAATAACCCCGATGTCAATATCTGAACCAGGATTTTTTATGATTTATTTACTAAAATATATACCGATAGTTTGCGGCTTAAAATGTACTGCATTATTCCTTATCATATTATCTCACCAGCCGGAAGGAAGTGAAGACCCACCTGCCGTCGATATACTCAAGCGGAAAATCATACTGCTCTGTGCCTGCCACCGTTTCCTCGAAAGGATCGTCGCAGACTTCCACCGTGACCCGGTATATGACCTTTTTATCTCCTTCGCGGATCATCTCGTATGTTTCCTCCCCTTTCGTTATGTCGCTGCCCCTGCCCGCGGAGATAGTGTACAATGATCCGTCAAAGTCGCGATAAAGCAGGATACCTGAGCCATCGCCGGCCAGAAGGCGTTCAACGATTTCATCTGTGAACATTGCCTGCAGGTAAGATCTGAGGTCTTCATAAGTTTTAATCGTATCATGGGTCACCCTGTAGTACCGGTACCCGTCTGCTTCTTTTACATCTTCGTAATCCGCAGGCATGGTGCCGAATTCGAACCAGCCGAAAGCCTCGACCGCCTTTTGGTAAGCTCCTGCGACCTCTTCATCCGTAAGCGGGGATATTTCAGCAGCACCCGTTTCGCTTGGACCTTCAACGGCAACGTCTCCGCTTCCGCCAGGCTGTACCGTCGCAGACGCGCTGCCATCATCCTGTCTCACATCCATATCTGTACTGCCGCCGACATGAGTGTCTGTTTTCACGTTGCCGCTGTATTTGATGGGAACACAGCCTGCCGCCATAACTGTGATGAGCAGGATGATGATAAATACCATCATCAGTTTGCCGGCTGCCATTTTATTTGCCTCAAGTTCCTCGTCAGTATATATATCTTTCCTCCGCACAACGTTCCTCCCCATCTCAGCATCCCCTGGTATTGCCTGCAGAGCCGGCACAGGACCGCCAGCCTGTTTCAAGCATTTTTCGCATAATATTCCAAAGGTTTTCAGTCATTATTATATTATATAATTATAAAAAATGCACTGTTTCCTATCAGGCCGGAATTATCACTTTATTCTGCATCCGTTCTGGTTTGCGGCGCTGAATAAGTTTTGCCTGTATGGCAAATAAGTTATTCTGAAACGATAAAGCCGTTAAGCTTATAAAAATCCATAACCATGCAAAAGTGGCGGATAAAACCGCACTGAAGAGGAGGAAATGAAGAACCCGGGATTCACTCCCGGATCTCCAATGGAACCGTCTCCGGATTGCCCGGTCCTGCTTTTTTATAAATTTCATTTATCTCATCTTCGTACTCAAGCAATACTTCTACAATCTCCGGGTCGTAATGGGTCCCGGCGCCCTGCCTGATCACTTCGAGGCTCTCAGCGTGGGAGAGGGCGTCTTTGTAGACTCTTTTTGACCGCAGTGCATCGTATGTGTCCGCTACAGCCATTATCCTTGCCGACAGCGGGATCTTATCGCCCGACAGTCCGTCCGGATACCCGGTGCCGTCCCACTTCTCATGGTGGTGCCTTGCGATGTTCACCGCCATTTCCAGGAACTTGTACCCCGAATATCTCTGCTTTACTTCCAGCAAGGTTTCTTCGCCGATGATCGTATGTGTCTTCATGATCTCAAATTCTTCCGGCGTCAGTTTGCCGGGTTTGAGCAGTATGCTGTCCGGTATCCCGACCTTTCCAATATCGTGCAGCGGAGCCGCCTTGAAGATATATTCGATATAACTGTCATTGATATATCCCCTGTATTTTTCCCTGCTGCGAAGTTTGTCTGCCAGCAGCCTGCAGAGTTCCGCAACTCTCAATACGTGTTCTCCGGTATTGTAATCCCGCGATTCAGCCAGTTTGACCAGCGAATATATCGTGGCCATATGCGCCTCGAATATTTCGTCGTCCCTTTTCCTGACATTAGTGAGTTCCTGCCTGTAATGATCGGCAAAAAAGCCGATCACATATGCGATTATCACATATATGACTGTTCTTATGATCCAGTTGACCGGAGGCTGCATTATATTGTGCTCCGCATCCATCGGCATGAACGGCCCGAGCAGCAGTCCGCCTGCTATTGCGTTGATAATGCCGTGTTTTTTGCCGTTGGTGGACGAAACGATAGTGATCGGTATATGCATAAGGTGCGCATATACCTTACTTGTCCCGCCTGCAGTATAAACAACAAAGGCTATAATTGCAGCCATCGCATATGAAAGCACCAAAATCAGACTGCTTCTGATGCTGATATCTTTTGAATTCAGTCTTATACCGAACTGCATCCCTACACCCGCCAGACAGTATTTATGAACATGCGCTTCCCTGAAAAAATGATAATTCATTCAGATTCTTGCGGTAATTTGCATTATTCTGCGTTTCTTCTTATAAATTTTACCACATTTTCCGGCGGTTTAAATCATTATTTTCTGAATTTACGTCCGATCTCCGGTATTATCCCGGTTTGAAACCGCATATTCGCTGTACTTCGCCAGGCGCGTCCCGAGATCGTCATCGGCCTCATAAACATATGGAAAAGCATCGAGCCATGAATACCGTTCAAGAAAAGGTTCGGCCGGGGATGGCCCCAGGCAGAGCGAACCGCCTTCGGTACTCATGAGAAGTGTGCTTTTGCCGAGGTAAGCATTTACATCATCCGCAAAAGCGATCATCTTAGGCACATCGAGTTCGCATGTCCCATTTATGTCGAATTCAAGGGAATTGGTCCTGTAAACTTTCTGCCTGCCGTCTTCCAGGGTGAAAAGGGTATATGCGTAGGTGGCATATCCCTGGTACATGGTTGGATTGTAACGCAATAAATAATACCCGCCTTCGTGCTCACAAAGGAACAGGGAATTCCAGCCCGCGTGCGCGGTATTAGCCGACTCGCTCCATATCTCGTTTCCTTTGCTGTCGATGATGCGCAGCGTTATATAGTTAGTGCCTTCCATTAGGGATTTGTCTATGCAGATCTCATCTTCATCGCCATCTCTGTCAAGATCGGCAACGGCAACCAGTTCCATGTCATCTTTTCCGGCAATCCCGGGATCCCTCCCGGTGATCAGGGTATCGGTTCCGCTCTCGCCGCCAGGCATACCCGGTATGTCGCCGTCTTCCGAAATTTCGAACTGTTCTTCGGTGCCCGGAGTCTCGGCAGGTACAGCTCTGCCGCCCGCGACGCCGATACCCAGGACAATTACGAATATGGCGGACATCAGTACGACCCACTCAAGATATTTTTTGGAGTTCGGCATATTCATGCTCCTCTCTTTTGTATCTCTCTGCTTTTACCACGTTGCCGGATTTCAGCCTGATAGTCCCTGGTTTTAACTCATCCATGCCCCTGCTGCCCATGTACGTATATGAAAGGGATGTGCCTGATTGTTATGACATGCAGCCATATTCCTCAAGGTTCCTCAGGCTTATCCCCAAACTCTCGAACGGATCTCGCAGGCAGATGTCCTGCTCCACCGCGGCCCATTTCACTCCTGTCTCCCTGCATGCATCTATGATCCCGTTCCAGTTGAGATTGCCTTCGCCGACTTCGGCCATAGTTTGTTTCCCCTGGTGCATTACCATGTCCTTGAAGTGGATGACATCCACGCGGCCCTTCAGCTTCCTGATCCATTCGATGGGATCGGCTCCCCCGGCCTGTACCCAGTAAGTATCGATTTCGAACCCAAAGTATTCCGGGTCCGTTTCAGTAAGCAGGATCTGCATTCCTGTCATCCCGTCGAATTTATGGAATTCGAAATTGTGGTTATGGTAAATAAATCGCAGTCCGTTACGACTCAAAACCTTCCCGAACCCGTTGGCTATTCCTGCAAATTCAACGTATTCTTCCCTGCTGCCGCGGAAACGTTCCGGCATGGCGCCAAGGCCGACATACCTGCAGTTCCACATCTTATGAAGCTCGATCATCCAGTCCATTTCACGCTCCAGTTGGTCAAAGCCGACATGTGTGGCACATATCGCCAGCCCCAGTTCCTCTGCCGCCTTTTTCACCAGCTCCGCCTTTTCCCGGTCGATATAGCCTGTCCCGGACACCTGCACCGCATCGTATCCGATCTCTTTTACCCTCTTAAGTGTATTTACAGTATCCTTAGGGGTTTTCATAAACTCCCTGACTGTGTAAAGCTGCGCTGCGATTCTAAGTTCACTCATATTTCTTCCCCCTGTCAGTGTTTCACTCGTAAAGCCTGCATATATCCGGATCAGTTTTGTGGTACAGTCAATATCAATTTCCGCGGTCCTGCCAGATCCAATATTCAGCGACCTGCCTTCTCTTTCAGGCTATTTCATCATCCTGCAGCCTTTGAGCCGATATTCACGGCCGGTCACGGACGATTCATATATGCCTCTGACCATTTCAACGGAAACAGCCGCATCGCAAACACTGATATAGTCCGTCCAGTCGTACATGAGACACTCATAAAAGCGCCTGATAAGCTTCTCGTGGCTCAGGCCCCAGTATGCTTTCTCACCGTAAGCCGGCTGGTCGCTTGCCAGCAGTTCTCTTTTACCGTCCCTGGCGATATACAGTTCTCCGTCCCATATCAGGAGCGACCCTTTCTCGCAGTGGATCTCGATAATCACAGGCGAGTTGTCCGTAAAGCAAACCGTGGCATAGAGAATTCCCCTTGCGCCGTTTTTGAACCAAATGGAAGCTTCGGCCGTATCCTCCACGTCGATCATACCGCGGAAACACCGGGTGTCTGCGTGGCCGCTTATCCGCTCCACTTCACCGCCGAACCATTGCATCAGGTCAAGCGTATGGAGAGCCTGGTTTATGAGGACGCCTCCTCCTGCTTTTTCCCTGTCCCCTCTCCAGCCGCTTTCGGTATAGTAGGCTTCATTCCTGCACCAGGTAACGATCCCCTTTATCCCTTTTACCTTCCCCAGAGTCCCGGAATCGATCACTTCCTTGGCTTTTACAGATGTCGGATTGAAACGGTTCTGGAAGCAAACGGCCAGATGCTTTCCGCAAGCCCTGGCTGTTTCCGCCATTTTCGCTGCATCCTCCACGTTAACGGCAACGGGCTTTTCAGTCAGTACATGCTTTCCGGCTTTCAGCGCATCTATAGCCATGGAAGCATGGAGATAATGGGGCGTACAGATATGGACCGCCTGTATCCCCGGATCTTTCAGCATTTTCCTGTAATCAGTGTAAAAGTCACAGCCATGCCGGATGGCAGCTTCTTTCGCTGCACTTTCCTTAATGTCCGCAACTGCCTTTAGTTCAGCGATCCATGATTTTTTTACTGCATCAGCGTGTACTCCGAATATTGAGCCGCATCCGATAATGCCGACTCCGATTTTGCTCATGTATTTTCACTTCCGTCTATATAATCAGCCTGTATTGTGTTGTGCATGTACTGTGGCCGGACTGTATTGCCCGGCCTGTGTGCGTCAACTCCTGACGGCAGATTATCCGGCATGCAGGATAAACATATCCGGTTATATGCGAGCAACGCACGTCCTGTTAAGAAGGAAAGACATATCATCATCGCATGTCAGGTTCCCTGCCTGTCAATACGTCCCGCTGACATCCAGGGTCACATCTTTTGCATCCTTTTTAAAGGTCGAAGTTTTTACCCTCTCCTGCAGTTTATCATAGAACAGATCCTCGTCTATGGGCAGTTCCACCCAGCCGTCTGTCCATGCGGACAGATGCATCGCATTGGATATCGTCAGCCCAAGGATCCCTTCCTCGCCGGGAGCCAGCAGCGGCGTCCCCTTGGTGATGGCGTCGATCCAGTTGTTCATTATGCCAACATGATCGGTCTGATGCCCATTTACGGGGATCTCACACTTCCAGCATTCCGGCTCTCCAAATCCGCCTTTGTATTCTTTATTGAACTGCCTCTCCGATACGCGGAGCCGGTGGAATACTATTTTCCCGTCCTCTATCACGATCTTTCCCCGGTCTCCGGTTATCTCAAGGCGGTTTGTACCGGGCGTGTCACATGTGGATGTGATGAACACTCCGGTTGCACCGTTTTCATACTCCACGTATGCCGTGACATCATCTTCCACTTCTATATCATGCATCTTGCCAAAGCTCATGAATGCCCGGACCCGGACAGGCATCCCGCATATCCATTGCCACAGATCCAGCTGATGGGGCGCCTGGTTCAGAAGGACCCCTCCGCCCTCTCCGCTCCAGGTAGCTCTCCATCCGCCGCTGTCATAGTAGCTCTGTGAACGGTACCAGGATGTGATGATCCAGTTGGTCCTGCGGATATCCCCGAGTTCTCCGCTTTTTACCAGTTCCCTTGCTTTCTGATACAGCGGGTTAGTCCTCTGGTTGTACATGATGCCGAAGACCTTGCCGCTTTGGGCCGCGGCCTCGTTCATCTCCCTTACCTGCTTCGTGTAAACGCCGGCCGGTTTTTCCACCAACACATGCAGGCCGTTTTCAAAAGCCCTGACCGCAAGAGGGGGATGGTCGTAGTGCGGAGTACAGACCATTACCGCATCGATCGCTTTCGCCCTGAACAGTTCATCCGGAGTGCTGAACCTTTGCACATCTTCCCCCAACGCCTTCTTCGCCCATTCCAGCCTTTCGGGCCGCAGGTCGCAAACCGCCGCCAGCCTGGCGTCCGGTACTTTCCCTGCAGCAAGGTTCATCGCATGGGAGCTTCCCATATTCCCGATGCCAATGATTCCTACACGTACCTTATCCATTATTTCGCCTCCCCGGTGATTTCCTTTATCAGCTTCTTCAGAGCATATGCCGCTATGGCAAACTTATCAGGCCCGGAATCCTCCGCGCTTGTCTCCGCTTTCCTGTTTTCAAGTTCAGCAAAGCCCACGAAGTTCCACAGATGCGGTTCTATTGAAAGAAATCCGTCAAAGCCTCTTTTGTAAAGGCTCTCCAGTATCTCCTTCACCTTCCCGTCTCCCTGTCCGGCAGGGACCACGTGATGATCGCTGTATACGGCATCCTTGATATGCAGGTAGACGACATGCTCCTTCAGCAGTTCATAGGCCTCCGGATAAGTCTCCACATCGCACTGTACAAAGTTGGCCGGATCAAATATGAGCTTCAGGTTTTCGCTGTCCATCTCCTTTACCAGGTCAAGACACCGCTGAGGCGTATCGCCGTAGATACCCTTCTCGTTTTCATGGAGCAGCGTTATCCCGGTCCCTTCCGCCGCGTCCAGGAACCTTCTCCACCGGTCCATGACTTCATCCCGGTAAGTTTCAGGCTTTTCTCCCTCAGGGATATAAAAACTGAACATACGGATATACCGTGTCTCCAAAATTTTTGCAATCTCCAGTGTATGCCTGAACAGTTCCAGGTGCGGCCCGAAATCGTCGGTGATATTTATCTTCCCTATCGGCGACCCGACAGCGGAGATCCTGAAACCCCTTTTGTCGAGTTGTTTCTTTATTCCCTTCACTTCTTCCGGCGAGTGCTGCGTGATGTTTTTCCCGTTCACCCCACGCATTTCGATATAGCTGATCCCGTGCTGTTCCAGGACATCCATCTGCACGTCCAGTCCCGGATCTATCTCATCTGCAAAAGCCGACAAAATGAACCTGCTCATTTTCATCACCCCGCCTTTGTTCTCATGGAAACCCTACATACTATTATAGAGAATACTCCGGATTGTCTCTTTGACTTTATTGCTTCAAACATTGCAAATTTTGCTGTATAATATAACAAGGTTCATACATGCCTGGCGCCTTGTTGAAACAGCGCTGATGTATGGGATTCTTTTTTGAATAATGCGTTGCTGCAGCTTGAAGGAACGGTATTTTTATGGACCCGCATTTGTATGAATATTCGTATGAGAACCAGTTCAATATCAGCCATACGGCCGATCCGAAAGCCCCGGCGGAATACCCGGTCCATATCCATGACAGGTACGAGATATATTACTTCCTTTCAGGAGATGTGACATATTTTATAGAAGGGCAGAGCTATCCCCTCAGCAGGCATGATCTTCTTGTAATCAACACCGGAGAACTCCACAGGCCGGTTTTCAACTCATCCAGGCCATATGAGCGGATCACGATCCACTTCCGGCCGGAATATATCTCTTCCTTCCAGCAGAAGGACTACAACCTGCTTTATTGTTTTGAGCGCAGGAAACTGGGGCATCAAAACCGGATCGACGGTTCCGATATCATCGAAAGCCAGGCAGACCAGTACTTTTATAAAATCAGAAAGTATGCCACGGAACGGGTCCGCGAAAGCGACCTTATGATAAAAACGTATTTTTTGCAGATGCTCGTTGCTCTAAACCGTATTTTTGCAGACAAAAGCACAACTACCAAAAACACCATGGCCTATGACGTGAAAATAGTTGAAATCCTGGACTACATCAACAACCACCTGCATGAGCAGATAACGCTGGATTCGCTGGAAGAGAAGTTCTATGTCAGTAAGTACTACCTCTGTCACCTGTTTAAGAAAAATACAGGGGTGACCGTAGGAGAATATATTGCTTACAAAAGGATACTTAAAGCCAAGGAACTGCTGATCATGGGCGCCCCGGTCCTTGAAACCTGTCACACCGTGGGTTTCAGGGACTATTCGAATTTCTACAAAACCTTCAGGCGCCTGGAAGGGGTTTCGCCAAGGGAGTATAAACAATGAACATTGCCTGAAGCTCGTCTGTTCGGCAGTAATTTATCCTCCATCCAAGGCTGTCAGCAGAAATTTATAGTGTGTTTTGAAAGGCATAAGCATAGCAGATTTTGTTTTTACCATTATCCTGAATTGCTCAAGCGGTACATATGATACTTCTTTCACTTCATTATCGCTGAAAGAGTACTCTTCTACAGGAATATCTTTTCTATAAAGAAAAACATCATGTATTTCATTTTCAAAATATCCATCAGCCTTCAAATATTCCCGGCAAGTAAAGAGATATTGTAGTTTGTCTATATCCAAATCAATGCCAAGTTCTTCTTTCCCTTCCCGTATAGCTGCTTCCAGGGATGTTTCGCCAGTCCGTATATGTCCCGAAAAAGATATATCAAGCATATTTGGGAACTTAGCGTGACTATTGCGGGTTTGCAGCAGTATCTCATTATTTGAATTAATGATCCATACACAAACACCTTTATGAATAAGTGCTTTTCTATGAGCTTCGTATTTTTCTTCGGTGCCGCATTTCTGACCTAATTCGTCATAAATATCGATCAGTTCCATATAGCAATACCTCCGTATAATCCTGTTTGCTGCCCTTATGTTATGAATCATACCACAATTTAGTAGTTTTTCTCAATAAATACTATAAAGGCGGTCGCGTCAACTTGTTTTAGGTTTTGTGTTACTGTTTGCCCCTCCTTTTAGGCCAAGGATCATATAGCAAATCCATTATCTCGTATCGATCTAAGTGTCCGTGTCAGCAGAGTTACTTTTCCGCTATTCAGCAGTGCTATGTTATGTATCAGCTCTCTTGAGGCATCCTTGTACACTTTTGTTGCTTTACTC